>CAMDHL010000001.1 GCA_945898105.1 Comamonas sp. lk
GCGGCGCAAGGCAGGCTTTAGAGCGCGAAAATTTTTCCAGGGTTCAAGATGTTGTGTGGGTCCAATGCCTGCTTGATAGCACGCATCATGGCCACCGCGCCAGCTCCGGTTTCATTCACCAGAAACTCCATTTTGTGCAAACCCACGCCATGCTCACCGGTACAGGTGCCGCCCAGGCGCAAAGCACGTGTCACCAACTGCGCATTAAGTTGCTCGGCGGTTTCGCGTTCCTGCGCGTTATCCGGATCAATCAGGTAACCCATATGAAAATTGCCGTCGCCCACATGACCTACCATGAAGTAGGGGATGCCCGCGGCATTCGCCTCGTCTACGGAATCGAGCAGCGCATCGGCCAATTTGGAAATAGGCACGCAGGTATCGGTGGTCACGCAGCGGCAACCCGGACGCGACTGGATACCGGCAAAGTAGGCGTTATGCCGGGCTGTCCACAGGCGGGTGCGCTCCTCCGGGGTGTCTGCCCACTGAAAGCCATGGCCGTGGTTGTCGCTCACGATCTCCTGCACCGTGGTGATCTGCTCCTGCACACCCGCAGGTGAACCGTGGAATTCCATCAGCATCATCGGCCCTTCAGTCAGATCCAGCTTTGAATGCTGGTTCACCATTCGCACGGTGTTGCCGTCTAGCAATTCGCAGCGGGCAATCGGTACGCCCAGTTGAATAATCTGGATGGTGGTGTTGACAGCATCGGCCAGTGAGGAAAAAGCACAAGTCGCCGCCATGACCGCTTCGGGCAAGGGGTAAAGCTTGAGCGTGATTTCTGTGATCACGCCCAATGTGCCTTCGCTGCCCACCATCAAACGCGTCAGGTCATAACCGGCTGAAGACTTTTTCGCACCGGTGCCGGTGCGGATCACCTCGCCGCTGGCAGTAACCACCTGCAAGGCCAGCACGTTCTCGCGCATGGTGCCATAGCGGACAGCATTGGTGCCGCTGGCGCGGGTGGCGCACATCCCCCCCAGGCTGGCATCGGCCCCCGGGTCAATGGGGAAAAACAAGCCCGCCGATTTCACTGCTTCATTGAGCTGCTTGCGCGTCACACCGGGTTGCACGGTGACGGTCAAGTCATCGCCGTTGATTGACAGTACTTTGTTCATGCGACTGACATCCAGGCTGATACCGCCCTGCACCGCCAGCAAATGCCCTTCCAAAGAGGAGCCCACACCAAAAGGAATGACCGGCGCTAAAAACTGCGCGGCCAGTTGCACGGCGGCGGCCACGTCGTCGGTGGACTCGGCAAACACGACGGCCAACGGGGGTGGGGCTTGCATGGCAGATTCGTCACGCCCATGCTGCTCGCGCACCACCATGGCGGTGGAGCACTGAGCGCCAAAGCGCGCTTGTAACTGCTCTAAAAAAGCCGGCGCAATAGGGCGCTCGGTAAGAGATGGCATGAGCGAAGCGGCAACAAGAGGTGCATTCATAGCCGAAATCCTTCTAATCTGGGGTGCGGGTAGCTTAGAGTGCCAAGCATAACGCCAGCCCTGCCCGGCGGCGCGGGGTCGCTAAGATAGCGCCGCGCTAAACCGGCGCCAGCCATTTATTACCCGAGACAACCCCCATGACGATTTCCATGTACCACGCCAGCGCGCCGCGCCTGGCCAATGCCCTCACCAATTTATCCACCCTTCTGACCAAAGCCCAGGCGCATGTCCAAGCTAAAAAAATAGATCCCGCCGCGATCATCGATTTCCGGCTCTACCCCGATATGTTGAGCTTTAAGCGGCAAATCCAGATTGCCAGCGATACCTGCAAAGGCGTGATGGCACGTCTGGCCGGTGTGGAAATCCCAGCCTACGAGGACAAAGAGCAAAGTTTTGAGGACCTGCAAGCGCGCATCGCCAAGACTATCGCCTATATCGAGAGCTTCACCCCTGCGCAGATTGATGGCACCGAGGACAAAGACATTGTGACCAAGCGCGGCGATACCGAAACCCATTACAAAGGCATGCAGTTTTTACTCGGTCACGCCCTGCCTAATGTGTACTTCCACGTGTCCATGGCCTATAGCATCTTGCGCCACAATGGAGTGGAAGTCGGCAAGCGCGACTACCTCGGAAAAATCTAAATCCATCCGGCGCGGCCTGCTGAACTGATTAAGCAGGCCGCACACCACGCAAGACAGGAGATAAGCCTATGTTCCCCACCGCCATCGCCGGCAGCCTGCCCAAACCGGACTGGTTGGCCGAGCCACAAAAGCTTTGGCCCGAATGGCGCGCCAGCGGCGAAGCCCTGGCGCAGACCAAGGCCGATGCCACGCTGTTGTGGATCAAGACTCAAGAGGACGCGGGCCTTGACGTCATCGGCGACGGTGAGCAGGCCCGCCAGCACTTTGTGCATGGTTTTGTGGAGCAGGTCGAAGGCATCGACTTTGAAAACAAAGTGCGCATGGGCATACGCGATAACCGCTACGACGCCATGGTGCCCCAGGTGATGGGGCCGCTGCGCCTTAAAGGCCGGGTGCATGCCATGGAAGCCCAACTGGCCCGCGCGCATACCCAGCGCACCCTGAAATTCACCCTGCCTGGCCCGATGACGATTGTCGACACCGTAGCCGACCAGTACTACGGCGGCGGGCGCGAAGGCCGCATCAAAATGGCTTTTGCCTTTGCCGAGTTGCTCAACGCCGAGGCTCTGGCACTGCAAGCCGACGGCGTTGACATCGTGCAGTTTGACGAACCCGCTTTCAATGTCTATATGGATGACGCAGCCGACTGGGGTGTAAAAGCGCTGGAGCGTGCCGCGGAGGGCCTGACTTGCAAAACCGCCGTACATATTTGCTACGGCTACGGTATCAAGGCCAATGTGGATTGGAAAAATACCTTGGGCCACGAGTGGCGCCAGTATGAAAAAGTGTTTCCGGCGCTGGCCAAGAGCAGCATCCACCAAGTCAGCCTGGAATGTGCCAATTCGCACGTGCCTATGGATTTGATGGCCTTACTCGAAGGCAAGGAAGTGATGGTGGGCGTGATCGACGTGGCCTCCGACGTGGTGGAGACGCCCGAGGAAGTGGCCGACACCATTGGCCGCGCTTTGCAGTTCGTGCCCAAGATGAAGCTGACCGCCTGCACCAACTGCGGCATGGCCCCCATGGACCGAAGCATTGCAACGCGCAAGCTGTATGCACTGGCCCAGGGCGCTGAAATAGCGCGCCAGCGCCACGGATAAACCCGGCTTGAAATCGGTCCGTTTGCAAGCCATTGACTGTAAAGGCAGCAGCCATGTCCAAAACTATTGAATTCTTTTTTGATTTCGGCAGCCCCACGACCTACCTGGCCAACACGCAGCTAACCAAGTTGGCGCACGAATGCGGCGCACACCTGGTGTACCGGCCGATGCTCTTGGGCGGCGTATTCAAAGCCACGGGCAATGCCAGCCCAGTGACGGTGCCGGCCAAGGGCCGCTGGATGGGCGTTGACATGCAACGCTGGGCCGAACTCTATGGCGTGCCCTTTGCCTTCAACCCGCATTTCCCCATCAACACCTTAACTCTGATGCGCGGAGCCTGCGGTATGCAAATGCGGCATCCCGACACGCTGGGGCGCTATATCGATGCGGTGTTCGAGGCCATGTGGGTTACGCCTTGCAACATGGGCGACCCGCAGGTGCTGGCCCAGGTGCTGGGCGCAGCTGGTTTTGAGGCGCAGGCCTTTATGGATTTAGTCGCAGACCCGCAAGTCAAAGCCCAACTGATCAGCAATACCGACGAAGCGGTGGCGCGCGGCGTGTTTGGTGCGCCGACCATGTTTGTGGGCGACCACATGTTTTTCGGTCAAGACCGGCTCGAGTTTGTGCGAAAAGCACTGGCCTAAAGCCCTTGCGCGCGAGCGCTGCCAAAAATTAAGGAAAACCTATGCATCGCGTTGCTATCAGCAGCACAGGCCTGTTTACACCGCCGCACACCATTAGCAACGAAGAGCTGGTGCAGGCCTATAACGACTACGCCGCGCTGGAAAACAAGCTGCATGCCGATGCAATTGCCGCCGGCACACACAGCGCCCTGACTGAATCGAGCGTCGAGTTCATCGAAAAAGCCTCCGGCATAAAGAGCCGCTACGTCATGGAAAAGCAAGGCGTTCTGGACCCCGAGCGTATGCGTCCGCGCTTTACGCCGCGCCCGGACAGCGAGATTTCCATGATGGCCGAAATTGGCGTTCTGGCCTGCCAGGAGGCATTGAAAGCCGCCGGCAAAACCGCCGCAGATGTGGATGGCCTGATTTGCGCTGCTGCCAATATGCAGAGGCCTTACCCGGCCATGGGCGTGGAAATTCAAACCGCACTGGGCATTCATGGTTACGCCTTTGACATGAACGTGGCGTGCTCGTCCGCCACCTTTGCGCTGGAGCTGGCCTACAACGCGGTGCGCACCGGCCAGTCGCGCGCGGTGCTGGTAGTGAACCCGGAAATTACCTCTGCACATTTGGCCTGGAAAGACCGCGACTGCCATTTCATTTTTGGCGACGTGTGTACGGCGATCTTGGTCGAGCGTCTGGATCTGGCGCCTCAGAGCGCTTTCGAAATTCTGGGTACCCGCTTGCTCAGCACTTTTTCCAACAACATCCGCAACAACCAGGGCTTTATGTCCCGCGCGGAAGACCGCGACCCGGACGATCGAGACCAACTCTTCCGGCAGGAAGGCCGAAAAGTCTTCAAAGAAGTCTGTCCCATGGCGGCCGAGCACATCGAAAATCATTTGCAAAGCCTGGGCTTGACACCTGCACAGGTGCGCCGCTTCTGGCTGCACCAGGCCAATCTGTCGATGAATCAGTTCATCATCCGCCACCTGCTCGGGCGCGACGCCAGCGCCGACGAAGCGCCCGTCATCCTGGACGAATTTGCCAACACCGCGTCGGCGGGTTCCATCATTTCTTTTCACCGCAATAAAGCCGACATCCAAAGCGGCGAAACCGGCGTCATTTGCTCGTTCGGCGCCGGTTACTCAATTGGCAGTGTGATTGTGCGCAAGACCTGAAAGCCGGATGGCGATCCCAGGAAAGTTAGTGCCACCCACTTTCTTTTTATTGAAGCCCTGGGGCAAAGGCTGCGCGGCGCCACTTTCGATCAGCCGCCCTGGTGCCAATGCACGTCCTACATGGGGCCTCCAAACACACTTGGTAGAAGTTAATCTTTAGACCATTTGCCAAAAAAGATATTTCTTTTGGGTATTAGGGTTACTACCAATAGAAAGTTCAACCCAGCCTAATGATAATTCGTTCGCTAGTCGAACTAATTCATGCAAAACATGTCTGAATGGGGAGCAATCGACCGGTAACCTAAATCAATGATGCCCTGCGGGGCAAGTTACTAACGGAGAAAACGCATGAAACTAAAGAGTCACCTCAGCGCGCTGGCCATCGCATTGGCCGCAGGCTCATCTTTTGCCCAACTGGTCGTCGGCGTGAGCTACGACGCATTCCAAGAAGAACGCTGGAAAACTGACGAGGCGGCCATCAAAGCGGAATTGGCCAAGTCAGGCGCAAAGTACATCATGTCCGATGCCGGCGCTTCCACTGAGAAGCAGTTGTCTGACATCGACGGCCTGATCGCTAAGGGCGCCAAAGTCCTGATCATCTTGGGTCGCGACAAAGACGCCATCCTTCCTGCTGTGAACAAAGCGGCGCAGCAAAAAATCCCCGTGATCGCCTACGACCGTCTGTTCGAAGCACCTGGCGTGACTTACATCACCTTTGACAACAAGGAAGTCGGCCGCATGACTGCGCGCGCCATCCTGGCAGTCAAACCAAAGGGTAACTTCGCCATCATCAAGGGCGACCCGGGTGACGCGAACGCCAACTTCCTGCGTGAAGGCCAGGGCGAAGTGCTGGCTGATGCCATCAAAAAGGGCGACGTGAAGATCGTGGGCGAAGAGTTCACCGCCGGCTGGAATCCACAGAACGCGCAAAAGAACATGGAACAGATCCTGACCAAAACCGGCAACAAGGTTGACGCTGTGGTTGCCCAAAACGACGGCATGGCCGGAGGTGTGGTCGCTGCTTTGACCGCGAAGGGTTTGCAAGGTATTCCAGTCTCCGGTCAAGACGGTGACCTGGCTGCGCTGAACCGCGTGGCCCTGGGCACCCAAACCGTGTCGGTCTGGAAGAACTCAGCTGACCTGGGTACTGCTGCCGCCAAAGCGGCCGTGGAACTGGGTGCTGGCAAGCCCGTAACTGGTGCTGCTGACTGGGCGGGCGGCGAGAAGAAGATGACCCTGAAGTCCATCTTCCTCAAGCCCATCCCCGTCACTAAGGACAACTTGGATGTCGTGCTCAAAGCGGGCCACATCTCCAAGCAAGCCCTTTGCAAAGGTGTGGACGCTTCGAAAGTGGCCGTCTGCAAATAAGCTGCTGACCTGAAGCACTGAAGACCCCAACATCGCGGGCCATGAGCCCGCGGTGTTGTTTCTGACACCCAGGAATCTGTAATGAATATTGACTGGCAAACCCTCAAACGTGCCCAGATTGACTGGCGCATGGTGCTCATGTCGGCCGTGCTGATAGTGATTGCACTGGTTTTCAACATATTGTCCGAGGGCATATTTTTGTCGCCGGAAAACCTATACAACATCGCCCAGCAAACGGCTGTGGTGGGTATCTTGGCCACCGTTATGGTGCTGATTATTGTGGCGCGCCACATCGACCTGTCGGTCGGCTCGGTGATGGGCTTTGTGGGCGTGCTAATTGCATTTTTGATCTATACCGCCAACTGGTCCTGGCAGGCCGCCTGCCTGATGGGCCTGGCCGCTGCGATTGCGGTGTCCATGTACCAGGGCGCCCTCACTGCGTTTATCGGCGTTCCCTCCTTCGTCGTAACCCTGGGCGGTCTCATGTCCTTCCGTGGCGCGGCTTATCTTGTCGCAGACGGTAAGACTCAGCCTTTGGCAGACCCCTTTTTCCTCAAACTCGGCGGCGGCTACAACGGCGGCATCGGCACCACGGCCAGTTGGATTTTGGCCGCCCTGCTCTGCCTGGGCCTGCTTTTGTCCATGCTGAACAAGCGACGCGCCAAAAAAGCCTATGGCGTCCCGACCAACCCCGCCTTGGTGGATCTGCTACTGGCGCTTATTCCTATGGCCATAGTCATTGCGTTTGTTGCCACCATGAACGCCTATCACATCCCCAACAAAGATGCGCCCCAGGGCATACCGATCCCGGTGCTGATCTGGGGTGCGGTGGCCTTAGTCATTTCATTCCTGGTACACCGCACGCGCTTTGGTCGCTATATCTTTGCCATCGGAGGCAATCCGGATGCGGCGGCGCTGGTAGGCATCCCGGTCCGGCGCGTCACCATGCTGCTTTTCATTCTGTTGGCGGTGCTAATCACCATCGCCGCAATCGTCGCCATCTCGCGCCTCAACGCGGGCACCAACTCGCTGGGCAATAACCTGGAGTTGCTGGTCATTGCCGCCACCGTCATCGGCGGCACCGCGTTGGCTGGTGGCAGCGGCACCATCATCGGCTCGGTCTTGGGTGCATTGATCATGCAATGCATCGACAGTGGCATGCTTTTGCTCGACGTTTCCATTGGTACCCGCTACATCATCATTGGCCAGGTTCTGATTGCCGCCGTTGTATTCGACGTGGCCTATCGCAAATGGACGGGAGACACACTGTGAACGGCATTGACACCACCACACTGGGTAAGCCAGCGGTCGATACCAGTCGCTGTCTGGTTGAGCTTCGCAACATACGCAAAGCCTTTGGCGGGGTACACGCGGTCGACGATGTGAGCCTGAACCTCTACCCCGGCGAAGTAGTAGCCGTTCTGGGTCATAACGGTGCCGGCAAATCCACACTCATGAAAATGCTTGCCGGAGCCTATCCGATTGACAGCGGCGAGGTGTTTTTATCCGGTGAAAAAGCGCTTATTCGTTCACCCTCAGACGCCCAGAATTTGGGCATCGAATCGATTTACCAGACCCTGGCGCTGGCCGACAACTTGGACGCCGTGGCAAATCTATTTTTGGGGCGCGAGTTGCTCACGCGCTGGCGCACGCTGGATGACCACCGCATGGACGCCGACGCCCGTAAGGTGTTTCAACGCCTGAATAAAAACTTCACCAATATACGCATCCCCGTGCGCCGTCTCTCCGGTGGGCAACGCCAGGTAGTAGCGATTTCCCGGGCCATCTATTTCAACGCCCGCATACTCATCATGGACGAGCCGACCGCTGCATTGGGGCCCGAGGAAACGGCGATGGTTGGTAACCTGATACATCAGCTCAAAGCCGAAGGCGTCGGTATCTTTTTGATCAGCCATGACATGCACGACGTGTTCGCCCTGAGCGACCGCCTTGCAGTGATGAAAAACGGCAAACGTATTGGCACCTACCGAACGCAAGACGTCACCGAGGACGAAGTGTTGGGCATGATCATCGCGGGCAAAGCACCTGCAGGCAAAGAACAGACCGAGCGCCCCGCGCGATAGTGACTGAGTGACTCAGGCCATGCAAACCACCGGTGACCAGCGGCTGCTTAAGCGCATCAACCGCAGCGTGCTATTGCGACTGACGCAGCAGCATGGCAGCCTTTCGCGGGCGCGTATGGCCACCCGTAGCGGCTTGACCAAATCTACGGTCAGTGCGCTGGTACGCGAACTTCTAGACGAGCAATGGCTGATCGAGACCGGCTCGCCATCGAGCTTAGATGGTCTTGGTAGGCCCTCCACCCCGCTGCAACTCAATGCGGCAGGTCGGGTTCTGATCGGCATGGAGGTGGCCGTCGAATGCCTTCGTATGGTCTGTATATCCCTTACCGGCGAGGTACTCTTTAAGCAAGAGGTACCGCTGCAAAGCCCTGAGCCGCAGGCAGTGTGTACGCAGGTCGCCAAACTGCTGCAGCCAATTTGCGCAGATTTGGTGTCGCGGCAAATCATCGTCTGCGGCCTCGGGCTGTGTTTGCCAGGCACCTTCCACGATGACACGGGTCTGGTGCATTTCGCTCCCAATCTAGGCTGGCGAAATGTCGATTTTCTGGCCATGGTCAATGCCGCCTTTGCAGATGCCGGCATTGCCTGCGGCAGCGTGCTGGCGCAAAACGATGCCGACGCGGCTGCTTTGGGTGAATACGAGTTTGGCGGCGGCACCAAAGACGACCCGCTCATCTTTATTAGCTGCGATGTCGGCGTGGGGGCTGGCATCGTGCTCAACGATAGCCTGTTCACCGGCGCGCGCGGTGCGGCGGGCGAGATTGGTCACACGATTTTGCAAATCGATGGGCCACTCTGTTCGTGCGGACGCTTTGGTTGCGCCGAAACCTTTATTGGGGCTCGCGCCCTAAAAGAAAAGTCTGACATCGATCGTGCTGGCCAGTTCCTAGGCGTCTTAATTCAAAACCTGAATGTCTTGTTCAACCCACGCGCGGTGGTGCTGGGCGGAAAGATCTGCGCTGACCACCCTCAGCTGCTGGCGCGGGCGCGGGACACGGCGGCGCAGTATGCGCGCCAATCGGGCGTACCCATGGCCGAAATCCGCGACACGCGCTATGGACTGCAGGCCCCGGCGGTAGGCGCGGCGGCAATGGTGCTGCACCGTTTTCTGCGCCCGCTTTCACAAGGAGTAAGCCATGTTTTTGGGAATTGATGTTGGAACCTCGGAAGTCAAGGCACTGTTGCTCAGTGAAGACCATCGGGTTATCGACACTGCGGGCAGCGTGCTGGCGCTCAGCCGTCCACACCCTGGCCACAGCGAGCAAAACCCGGCCGATTGGTGGACTGCCACCTTTACTGCGCTGGAAGCGTTGCGCAACAAAAATCCCAAAGCCTACGCGGCGGTGCGGGCCATCGGCCTATCCGGCCAGATGCACGGCGCGGTATTGCTTGACGCCGCCGACCAGGTTCTACGTCCAGCGATTTTGTGGAACGATGTGCGCAGCGACCAGCAATGCCTGGAAATGATGCAAGAACTGCCAGCGCTGACGCAACTCGCCGGATCGCTGGCCATGCCTGGCTTTACCGCGCCCAAACTACGCTGGGTGCAAAAGCATGAGCCACAAATTTTTGCGCAAATCGCCAAAGTGCTGCTGCCCAAAGACTATGTGCGTCTGCACCTCACGGGCGAATACGTATGCGATATGTCCGACGCCAGCGGCACCATGTGGCTGGATGTTCAAAAGCGCGTCTGGTCTCCCGCACTGCTTGCACTTTCAGGATTGCATGAGGGTCAGATGCCGCGACTGGTAGAGGGCAGCCAAGCGGGTGGTCTGCTGAGCGCGTCGACCGCGGCCGAACTCGGACTGGCTGCAGGCATTGTCGTGGCCGGTGGTGGCGGTGACAACGCCGCCAGCGCTGTGGGTATGGGCGCAGTCAATACGGGCGAAGGCTTTTTGTCGCTCGGCACCAGCGGCGTACTATTTGTGGTGACGCCCAGCTACCAGCCTAACGCGGCAAGCGCGACGCATGCTTTTTGCCATGCCCTACCGCAGCGCTGGCATCAAATGAGCGTGATGTTGTCGGCGGCAAGTTGCTTGCAATGGGCGGCCGCAGTATTGGGTCTGGAATCAGCGCCCGCTTTGGAAGCCAAAGCCGCCAGTCTGCCGCTTGCAGCACGCGAATTTGCCCCGATGTTTTTGCCCTACCTGAGTGGTGAGCGTACGCCACATAACGATGCCCATATGCGCGGCAGCTTTCATGGCCTTAGCCACAGTACCGATCAGGCTGCACTGGCCTACGCGGTGATTGAAGGCGTGACTTTCGGTTTGAAAGACGGATTGCGCGCGCTGCAAGCCGCAGGTAGCGCGCCGCGCCAGCTCTCGCTGGTGGGCGGCGGTGCTCGCAGCGCCTTTTGGGCCCAACAACTGGCCTCGGCTCTGGACCTGGACATCGTCACCCACCCTGAATCCACCGCCGGTGGCGCACTCGGTGCTGCGCGCCTGGGCTGGCTCGCGACTGGCGCAACGGTGGAACAGGTATGCCGCAAGCCCGACACCACCCACACCTACCGCAGCGACCCCGCCGAGCATGCCATGCTAGACGCACGATTTGGCCGTTTCAGGGCTCTGTATCCGGCCTTGCGGGGCGCGACCCTAGCTGCCTAACACTTTAATTTTCAACCCACAGGACATTCAATGAGCAACACCTATTTCCAAAGCGTAGACCCAATCAAATTTGAGGGTCCAAAATCACAAAACCCGTTGGCGTTCCACTGGTACGACAAAGACCGCGTCGTTATGGGCAAACGCATGGAGGAGCAACTTCGTTTTGCCGTCTGCTACTGGCATAGTTTTTCCTGGAATGGCTTTGATCCCTTCGGTTACGACGGCACTTTTGAACGCCCTTGGCAACAGATGGCAGAGCCCATGGCGGCAGCCCACGCCAAGGCCGATGCAGCCTTTGAGTTTTTCAAAAAACTTGGCGCGCCCTACTACTGCTTCCACGACCGTGATGTGGCCCCTGAAGGAAGCAGCCCACGCGAGAGCGCCAACCACCTGCGCGCCATGGTCGACGTGCTTGCGGCCAAGCAAGAATCCAGCGGTATCCAATTGCTCTGGGGAACGGCCAATCTGTTTAGCCACCGCCGCTTTATGTCGGGCGCTGCGACCAACCCGGATCCCGAAATCTTTGCGCTAGCCGCGCTGCAGGTCAAAGAGGCAATGGACGCGACCATGAAACTAGGTGGAGCAAATTTCGTTATATGGGGCGGGCGCGAGGGCTATGAAACCTTGCTCAATACCCGCATGGGCCAGGAGCTCGACCAGATGGGCCGCTTTTTACACATGGTTGTGGACTACAAGCACAAGATCGGTTTCAAAGGCACCATCCTGCTCGAACCTAAGCCGCGTGAACCGTCCAAACACCAATACGACTTCGACGTAGCCACAGTGTTCGGATTTTTGCAAAAGCACGGCCTGGAAAAAGAAATCCGCGTCAACATCGAGGCCAACCATGCCACGCTAGCGGGCCACAGCTTCGAGCACGAAATTGCGAGCGCCATCGACCTGGGGATCTTCGGCTCCATCGACATGAACCGCGGCGACATGCAATGCCAATGGGACACCGACCAGTTCCCCAACAGCGTCGCTGAGACAGCGCTGGCGATGTACCTCATCATGCAAGCGGGCGGATTCAGCACCGGTGGTTTGAACTTTGACAGCAAAGTACGCCGCCAGTCGATTGACCCGCAGGACATGTTTTATGGCCACATCGGCGCTATGGACGTTGCTGCCCGCGCCTTGCTGGTGGCCGAGCAAATGCTGCAAGACGGCCGCTTTGCCGCACATACCAAAGCACGCTACGCTGGTTGGGAAGCCCCACTAGGCCAGCAGATTATGGGCGGAGGACTCTCACTAGACTCTCTGGCCGAACAGGTGCTGGCTGCAAATCGCGATACTGCGCCAGTCTCTGGCCGCCAAGAGTACCTAGAAAACTTACTCAATTCCTTTCTGTAACACTACAAAGTGGATTCAAACCACCATGGAAGCAACAGTGCAGAGCATGCTGCTTAAGGGGCAAATCAGCTGGGGAAAGTCCGTTGCGGGCATGCAGTCCGGGCAGCCGTGCGACATTCCCAAGATCGCTAATTTGCGGGTGATTGAGGCCCTTTTTTCTTCGGAGAAAGCCGGTGCCTACGTCACGCTCTAAAGCGCCTTGCGCTTTACACCGCAGTGCTCGGGTGCTGCTGGCGGTTTTTTTGCTGCACGTCACGGTACCGGGTTGGACAGGCCCTGCTGCAAGCCCATTGATTGCGCGTTTTGTGGAAGAAACCGAAACCGCCGGTCTGCAATCCCGGTTTGAGGGCGAGGACGAATTCATGGTCGGCGGTGGCGTGGCGGTGTTTGACTGCGACGCAGACGGGTTGCCCGAGGTTTACGTCACCGGTGGTGTCAACAAGGCCAAGTTCTATCGCAACCACAGCACGCGCGGCGGCCCGCTCAAACTGCAAGAGCAGCGCTCGGGCCTTGAACTGACAAGCGCCACCGGTGCCTACCCGCTGGACATTGATGGCGATAGCAACATGGACCTTGTCGTGTTGCGCGTCGGCGAGGTGGAGGTGTTTCGCGGTTTGGGGCAATGCAAGTTCGAGCGCGCCAACGCCCTTTGGAATATCAAGACCGGGAACGATTGGCATACCGCTTTTTCGGCCACCTGGGAGCCAGGTCAGTCATGGCCCACCCTCGCTTTCGGCACCTATTACGACCGCAGCCGTCCGGACTTTCCCTGGGGCACATGCACACCCGGCGCCCTGCTCCGACCGGACCCAAAGGGCGGACGCTTTACGGCCCCCGAGCCGCTAGCGCCCGGTTACTGCGCACTGTCTATGTTGTTCTCTGACTGGAACCGCAGCGGCCAAGCTTCATTGCGCGCAAGCAATGACCGCGAGTACTACAAAGGCGGGCAAGAACAACTTTGGAAAGTCCAGCCTGGCAAGGCTCCCACCACCTACACCGCCGAGGAGGGCTGGAAGCGCCTCCAAATCTGGGGCATGGGTATTGCCAGCCACGACATTGACGGCGACGGGTATCCTGATGTTTTTCTGACCAGCATGGCCGACAACAAGTTTCAAAAGCTCAGCGGCGACACCAGCCGCCCGGCCTACGTGGATGAGGCTTTCAAGCGCGGCATCACTGCGCATCGGCCCTACATCGGGGGCGATATACACCCCTCTACCGCTTGGCACGCGCAGTTTGCGGACGTGAACAACGACGGCTGGAGTGACCTTTTCATTGTCAAAGGCAACGTCTCCACCATGCCTGACTTTGCCATCCAGGACCCCAACAACCTGCTACTGGGTCAGCCCGACGGCAGCTTCTTCGAGGCCGGCAGTGTGTCCGGCGTGGCCAGCTTTCGACGCGGGCGGGGGGGCATGTTGGCCGACCTCAACGGCGACGGGTTGCTAGACATGGTGGTCGTTAATCGCTGGGAAAAAGCGCAGCTCTGGCGCAATGTAGGTAGCGGTAGCGCCATTGCGCCGGCACCGGTAGGCCACTGGCTACAACTGCGTCTGCGCCAAAGCGGAGGTAACCGCGATGCCGTCGGCGCCTGGGTGGAAGTCCAGACCGGCGATCGGGTCCAGCGTGAAGAACTCACCGTGGGCGGTGGCCACGCCAGCGGGCATCTTGGCTGGATGCATTTCGGCTTGGGCGAGACCTCTAAAGCACGCGTGCGGGTGCAATGGCCGGGTTCGGGATGGAGCGACTGGACTGCGGCGGACGCGGACGGTTTTTACGTGCTGGATCGCCAAAGCGGCTTGCGCCCTTGGAGGGCGCCGTGATGCAAACCCCCGAAAGGTCACACCGCACGACACGCCTGCGGCATTGGCTTGGCCAGGCGATGCGCGCTGCAGACCGGGCGCTTGCCACTGTGCTGTTGATGACGCCTTTGTTTTTCGGCACGGCATATGCCCAAACCAGTGTGACGGTTGCACCACCAGCCGCCGCTTACAGCTCAGGCGTGGCCTACGAATGGTTTTATCTGGTGTCACAACTGCTGCAGCAAACTCCGGGAAACAGTCCGCCCGTGGCAGCACGTTCGCTGGGTTATTTGGGGCTGACGCTTTACGAATCGGTGGTGCCTGGCATGCCCGGCTACCAGAGCCTGGCCGGGCAGCTCAATGAACTGAGCTCCCTGCCCTGGGCCCAACCCGACGAACCCCTGCACTGGCCCACGGTTGCCAATGCTTCTATGGCCACCATGACGCGCATGATGTTTAGCAACGCGAGCGCCGAAAACAAGGGACGCATCGATCTGCTGGAGCGCAGCCTGCCGCTGAAGTACCCGGACGACTTTGATCCGGCCAAAGTCACAGCCAACATCACCAATCGCTCGGAAACTTTCGGCAAGCTTATGGCCATGGCCATCATGACCTGGGCACGCACCGACGGCGGCCATGAAGCCTGGGGGCCACTGCGCCGTAACCGCGCCAATTACGTCCCCCCCAGCGGTCCGGGAACTTGGAGCGCCACGCCTTCCAAATACTTGCCACCGCTACTGTCATGGTGGGGCGAAGTCCGCCCTTTCGTACTGACTTCAACGCAGGAATGCGTACCGCCACCCCCCACACCCTACGCGCAAGAAAGCGACTCCAGCTTTTACCGTGCGGCCAAAGAGGTCTACGACATAAGCAATTTCGCGACACAGGAGCAACGCCAATTTGCCTTGTACTGGGCGGACGACCCGGGGAAAACGCCAACGCCGGCCGGGCATTGGTCCTATATTGCAAACGATCTGTTACGCAGCCAGAAGGCCGACCTGGGTCGGGCAGCGGCCACCCACGTATTGCTAAACATGGCTATGTCTGATGCTTTTGTGGCCGGATGGGCAGCCAAATACCAATACAACCTTATCCGCCCAGTGACCTACATCCAACTTTTTATCGATAGCAACTGGGTTACGCCACTGTTCACCACACCCAATTTCCCTGAGTACCCATCTGGCCACTCGGTCCAGTCCAGCGCGGCTGCGGGGGTTTTGGAGCAACAGTTCGGGAAAAATTTGCCCTTCACCGACAACACCCACAACGATCGCGGCTGGGGCCCACGCACGTTCCCGAACTTCAACGCCGCGGCTAACGAGGCCTCGCTGTCGCGCATGTATGCAGGCATCCATTTCCGCTTTGGCAGCGAAGGCGGCCAGGCGCAGGGGCGCTGTGTGGCCAACAAGGTGATGGCACTACGGCTTAAACCCTGAAGAAGCAGTCGCGCGGGCCGTATACCGCGCCGATGAGTGTTCATCGTGTTGGCTGCGCAGCGCGCTGTGGGAGGGCTTTTGACGCATAGGCTTGGTGCGCTCGCCGTCCAAATGCTCTAACGCCGCCCGGTCAATTTTGGTGATTAGCCTGTTGCCCAGCGCAGAAATTAGGTCGACATTGATTCTGGGTATCTTGTGGCTTTAGAACTTGTTGTCGTATTTGCCTGTGCCGCCGTCTAGCCGCTACTCCAGCTTTGCTGGTGCCAGTTTTAGGGCCCTTTATAGGGCGTCATCCACCCGTTTGCCAGAATTTAGGTCTAAAAGCGCACTTTTTTTACTTATCGCCTAGGGGAAAATCCGTAGGCTTAGCCGGGGATGTAAACGTTATCATCGTTGTTGCATCAACACGACTTGTTGAGCATTAACTAGGAGAAAACCATGAAGCGTACGATTGTCGCTGGTCTTGTAAGCATTGCGCTTGCTTCGCCGGTTTTGGCGCAGGAATCTGTAGAAGTCCTGCATTGGTGGACATCGGGTGGCGAAGCAGCTGCTCTCGGTGTTCTGAAGAAAGATTTGGAAGGCCAGGGCGTCAAATGGAATGACATGCCTGTCGCCGGCGGCGGCGGCGAAGCTGCCATGACCGCACTGCGCGCCCGCGTAACCGCCGGCAACCCACCCACTTCGGTGCAAATGCTCGGCTTTGATATCCAGGACTGGGCCAAGCAAGGCGCACTGGGTGACCTCAACGCCCTTGCAACAAAAGAAAACTGGGACAAGAGAGTTCCCCGGGCCTTGCAGCAGTTCTCCAAGTACCAAGGTAAGTGGGTTGCTGCTCCAGTGAACATCCACTCCACCAACTGGGTGTGGGCGAATAAAGCGGTGCTGGAAAAAGCCGGCGTGACCACCATGCCCACCGACTTCGATGGTTTCCTGGCTGCTCTGGAAAAAGTACAAAAAGCCGGTTTCGTCGGCCTGGCGCATGGCGGCCAAGCCTGGCAAGAAGCCACCGTGTTTGACGGCGTCGTACTGGCTACGGGCGGAGTCGATTTCTATCGCAAAGCCTTTATCAACAAAGATAAAGCAGCGCTGGGTTCTGGCACCATGAAAAAATCCTTTGACCGCATGGCGGCCCTGCGCAAGTATGTGGACAAAGACTTTTCCAACCGCGACTGGAATCTAGCATCGGCCATGGTCATAGAAGGCAAAGCCGGCTTCCAAATCATGGGTGACTGGGCCAAAGGCGAGTTCCTGAACGCCAAGAAAGTACCGGGCAAAGACTTCCTGTGCTTCCGCGTTCCTGGCACACAAGGTATGGTGTCCTTTAACGCCGACCAGTTTGGTATGTTCAAAGTGGGCGCCGGTGCCCAGGCAGCACAAACCAAGTTGGCCAGCGCCATCATGAACCCCTCCTTCCAGAGCGCGTTTAACGTAGTCAAAGGCTCAGTGCCCGCGCGTACCGACGTGTCGGATAAAGCTTTTGACGATTGCGGCAAAAAGGGCATGAAGGACTTGGCAGAAGCCAATTCCAAAGGCACTTTGGTCGGCTCCATGGCCCATGGCCACGCCGAAGCCGCTTCGGTCAAGAACGGCTTTTATGACGTGATCACCCAACACTTCAACGGCAAGCTAGACAGCGCCGCTGCGGTGAAGGCCATGGTCGCTGCCGCTGAGTAAAGCGCCTCTGGTGCATTACAAATAAGGGGAGGGGCTTGCCCCTCCCCTGTTTTTTTAGCTATGAAAAATCGATGGTTACCCGCGCTCACCCTGACACCAAGCTTGGTCTTGGTCGGTGCATGCGTTTATGGCTTTATCGCCTTTACTATTTATCTCTCGTTTACCACCTCGACGCTGATGCCGCAGTTTGAGCTGGCAGAAGAAATCCCCTACCACCGCCTGTTTCGTCTGAGCACCTTTGCGCTATCGGCCAAAAACCTGGGGGTGTTCTCGGTTTTATACATTGGTCTGAGCTTATTGCTGGGCATGCTCATGGCGATTTTGATCGACCAAAAAATTCGCGGCGAAACCGCCTTCCGCTCTATTTTTCTCTACCCCATGGCGCTGTCCTTTATCGTGACCGGCACCGCATGGAAGTGGATTTTGGACCCCAGCATCGGCTTTGAGCGCACCGTGCATTTGATGGGTTTTCCAGACTTTGTATTCGACTGGATAAAAGACGGCGACATGGCGATTTACTGCGTCGTCATTGCCGCTGTATGGCAAACCTCGGGCTTTGTGATGGCCTTGTTTCTGGCCGGTTTACGTGGGGTGGATACCGAGGTCATGAACGCGGCCCGCGTCGATGGCGCCAAGGGCTGGAACATGTACTGGCGCATCGTTATCCCGCAGTTGGGGCCGAGCTTTATCTCTTCTTTCGTGATTCTGGCGCACATGGCGATCAAGAGCTACGACCTGGTGATCGCCCTCACCGGCGGCGGGCCGGGCCGGGCCACCTGGCTGCCATCGGTATTTGTCTATCAATACACCTTCACCCGCAATGAAATGGCGCTGGGCGCCGCCAGCGCGGTCTTGATGCTGATCGCGGTGAGCATTGTTGTTATCCCCTATGTTCGCAGTGAACTGCGTCAAAAGGCGCAATCATGAACCGCAGCTCGACCGATCTTTTGCAGCGCGTGCTGCTCTATGTGATACTGGGTTTTCTGGCGCTGGTGTTTTTGCTTCCAATTTATGTAATGGTGGTCAACTCCTTCAAACCGCTGGAAGAAATCCGCGGCGGCAACCTGATCAGCCTGCCGCTGAGCGCCACCATTGAGCCCTGGCTGCAAGCATGGAGCAAAGCACAAATCGGCGTGCAGCCCACTGGTTTGCGCCCGTATTTCATGAACTCGTTCTTGATGGTGATTCCGGCAGTGCTTTTTTCCACGCTGATCGGCTCACTCAATGGCTATGTGCTGACGCAATTCAAGATGCGGGGCGCCACGCTGATGTTTGGTGCACTCTTGTTTTCAGTTTTCATTCCCTTTCAAATCGTACTCATCCCAATGGCCAAACTTCTGGGCATGCTGGGCTTGGCCGGCACGGTTAAGGGGTTAATACTGGTGCATACGGTATATGGCATTGGCTTTGGGACCTTGTTTTTCCGCAACTTTTACACCGCTTTCCCGCATGAGCTGGTGAAATCCGCGCGCATGGACGGCGCCGGCTTTTTCGTGCTGTACTGGCGTTTGCTGCTGCCCAATAGCTTGCCCATCATCGTGGTGAACGTGATCTGGCAGTTCACCAACATCTGGAACGACTTTTTGTTCGGCGCATCCTTTAGCGATTTTTCGTCGTACCCGCTAACGGTCGCGTTAAACAACCTGGTGAGCAGCTCTACCGGCGTGAAGGAATACAACGTGCATTTCGCCGGTGCGTTTATCGCGGCACTGCCCACGCTGGCGGTCTATGTAGTCTCAGGTAAATATTTTGTGCGGGGCCTCATGGCAGGCTCAGTCAAGGGTTAAGGATTGGTATGGCAACGCTAACGATAAAAGATATTTCCAAAAGCTTTGGTAACACCACGGTGCTGCAAAACATCGATTTGGATCTTGCCGACGGTGAGTTTTTGGTGTTGGTCGGTCCTTCCGGCTGCGGCAAAAGTACGCTGATGAACATCGTGGCCGGTTTGGAAGAGCCCAGCACCGGAAGCCTGCATCTGGATAAGCGCGACATCACAAGGGAAGCGCCGGACACGCGCGACATCGCCATGGTGTTCCAAAGCTATGCGCTCTACCCGAATATGACGGTGGCAGAAAATATCGCCTTTCCTTTGGAGATGCGAAAGGTGCCGGTCGCCCAGCGCAAAGCCGCCGTCGATGAAGTGGCATCGCTTTTACAAATTGGCCACTTGCTGCAACGCAAGCCGCGCCAGCTATCGGGCGGGCAACGCCAGCGCGTCGCCATTGGCCGCGCACTTGCGCGTAGGCCTTCTTTGTTTTTGTTTGACGAACCGCTGTCCAATCTGGATGCCAAGCTGCGCGTGGACATGCGTGCCGAGCTTAAAAAATTGCACATGGCAACTGGCGTCACCACAATCTATGTCACCCATGACCAGGTGGAAGCCATGACGCTGGGTACCCGCATTGCGGTGCTCAAAGATGGTCGCATCCAACAACTGGCCACACCCATGGAGTTGTACGAGCGACCGGCCAATACCTTTGTCGCGGAGTTCATCGGCTCACCCGCCATCAACTGGAGCGAGAGCGAAGTCGGCAGCGACGGGCAGATTTACCTGGGTCAGGACAGCAGCGGCTTGTTCTTGCCCGACCTGGCTGGGCGGCGCGTGCGCATCGGCATACGCCCCGAAGACATGGTGGTCAGCGAGGCCGGCACCTTGCAAGCGACCGTTACTCTGGTCGAACCCACGGGCGCCGAAAGCTACGTTTTAGTGAATTCTGTAATGGGTGAGTGCACCTTGCGCATGGCCGGTGCCGCCAGCTATGCGCCTGGCGACGCTTTGCGCATGGCAGTTGCCACCCACAAAATTCATTTGTTCGACGCACAAAGCGGCGAGCGTCTGAACTAAGCCGCAACGCGCTGGGCTATCACTGCCCGGCACCGCGTATCCAATCAGCTGGTAAAGCCCATTTGTCTTAATCCCAGCGGAGACAAATCGGCCAATGTGGCGCGGCCATTGAAGTCGACTTCGTAGTTTTCGGGGGCAAAGTCCGGCGACGACAAACCGGCTTGAAAGGCCGGCTTTTGTAGCGCCTGAAAACTACGGTTCTTCTCGCAATCGGGCGCGGCGCCGATATACATCACATTACTCGAACCGCTGCCTAGGTGCTCATCTTCTACGCCATGGATTACATCCGGGTGCCACCAGACTGTATCGCCCTGCTCCACTTTGGGAATCGGACCATAGGCACGCAGTATCAGGCTGTGAAACTCCTGATTCACCCCCAGCGCGCGCCCGGCGCGGGCGCCGCAAAGGCTGTCCTCGGGCACATCGTCTTGCAAGGCGCGCAACAGCACCCAGGCCATGGCATCGGCAATTGGCGCAACGCGCAAAGTGCCATCACCCGGGCCTTGCGACGTCAGGGCCGTCCAACCCTGGAAGGTGCGGAACATTCGGCACACCGCAGGCGAAGGAATCTCGTGGGTCTCGGTGCGAAAAGCGGCGTCAAACGCGTTGTACTGACGCACGTCGCCGCCAAAAACATGGCGATAGACCTGCTGGTAGCCGGGGTCTATCCAGCGCTCAATCGAGCCACCATCGGTATGCGGCGACAAGCCTAAAGTTTTGTCTCCGGGCTGGCGCTGGCGCACGCGGTCCGAATAAGTGCATTCCAGGTCCGGGTTAAACACCTGCTTGCCCGCATGCTCAAACTCCCACAAGTGATTCAGCCAGCGGCGCACGCGCGCCAGCTCTGGCGATTGGCGCGCGTCCATTTGTGGGCGCGACCAATAGATGCCAAAAATTTGCGGACGCCCGCTCGACAAACTACTGAAGTACTTGTCGATACCGCGCTTACTCACCTCTTTTTCTAGGTACTTGTTACGGTCCAAGTAATCGGCCAATTCCACGTTCCAGGTCTGCACACGGTCTTGCCCGAAGACTCCGCGCACCACCACGCAGCCGCGTTGGCGCACGCGGTCTAAGGTGGCGCCGTCCAGGCTGTCCAAGTCTGCCGCGTTGATGGTAGGCACCGGCGACACCCCTGCGGCGCGTTCGGCCTCAATTACCTGCACTTGCGACTCTATATGCGCCGTCAGGGTGGCAAAGCGCTCCTTCAAATCCGGCATAGCGGCGCGCAATGCGCGTTTTGTCTGGCGGATAGTTTCCAGGTGAGGCGCGTTAGGGTCTTGCGTTTCAACGGGGGTCGGTGTCATACAAGCTTTCAATAGGTGGCGGTTGAAAAAGTATTTGTTGCGGTTCAGCACTGGGGGCTGTCATCTGGTGCAATAGGCTTTTGCCCAACGAGGTGCCGGTGAGGTAAATATCTTCAAAACAGCCCAGCAAAGGCTGACGTACATAGCGCGGCAAATGGCTGCTGTACTTGACCACCAAGTCCAGGTCCTGGCGCAGGTGCAAACCGGCATCTAGCACCGCCGTGGTCAGCGCAATCACCGGCGCTTCGCGCGTCAGCACCAGGCCGTCAAAGCTGCGTGCATGGGTACGCGTCCATTGGTAAATTTTTTCTGGGCTCTGGTCCAAGTCCATGTCTTCAATCACCCGGCCTTCTAGGCCCAAGGCAGCGCAAGCCGCGCGAAAGCCACTAGCCAGAAAGCCCCAAAAAGTACCCCCGGCCTCGGGCAGCAAAATCGCCAAGCGCCTTCGGCCCTGTGCATGTAGCGCCTGCACGGCATCAGCGGCATAGCGCTCGTTGGCGAAATCGACATAAGCGTGCTCAGGTGTGATGCGGGTGCGACCATGCGTCACAAACGGCAGCGGCGCCTGCTGCAAGTAGCGCACCCGCGCATCATCGGGCAGGGTGTGGGTAATCACCACGCCGTCGGCCAACTTGTTTTCCACCACATAGCGCAATGCCTTCATACCGTTGCCGTCGGTGCCTTCGGGCATAACGATGAGGTGGTAATCCGTGTCCTGCAAGGCATCGCTGATGCCCAGCATCAAGTCCTTGAAGGCCGGTTGGTTGGCGTCCGAGCGGTTCACCAAAAAAGCCAGTACATGGGTTTTGCCAGTTTTCAGGCGCACCGCCGCCCGGTCGCGCACAAAGTGCAGAGCTTTGGCCGCCTCCAGCACCCGCGCCCGCGTGCCCGGTAGCACTTGGGGGCTCCCAGCAAGCGCGCGCGACACCGTGGCGAGGGACAAACCCGTGGCCTGGGCAATGGTTTGGGTGGTGACTTTAGGGGTTTTCATGGGGTACAAACCAAAATGTAAACGTTATCATGGGATTTTTCTATTAGGAGAAACACTATGCGTTGGGTTTTGGTTGGTGCCAGTACGATTGCTGGCGAATGGATGGTCAGCGCCATCCGGGCGGTGGGTGACGAGGTGGTGGCTGTGGTGTCGGGCGACCTGCAACGCGCTACAGACTTTGCCGCCAAGCACGGCATCGCCCACGCCCTGACGGATGAAAAAGCCTACCCCGCCCTGGGCGTGGACGCCGTGTACATCTCCAGCACCAATGAAAAACACGAGGCTTCCACCTTGTTTGCCGCCGTGCAGGGCTGCCATGTGCTGTGCGAAAAACCCCTGGCCACCAGTTTGGACGCCGCTATCCGTATGGTGCGGGCCTGCCGCGATGCAGGTGTGGTTATGGGCACCAACCACCATTTACGTCACAACGGCCCGCACCGCGCCATGCGCGAACACCTTCGCGCCGGCACCTTGGGCAAGGTAGTAGCGGTGCGCATGCAGCACTCGGTATATCTGCCCACACATCTGCAAGGTTGGCGCCTGGACAGGCCCACCGCAGGCGGCGGTGTGGTGCTGGACATCGTAGTGCACAACGCCGATTCGCTGGCCTTTTTGCTCGGCGAATACCCAGTGGAAGTCTGCGCCATGGTGTCCAACAGCGGCATGGCCAAGGGCCTGGAGGACAACGCCATGTCCGTATGGCGCTTTGCTAGCGGCATCACCGCCTCCAGCCACCAGGGCTTTAACACGCCCTACGCTGCCACTGGCCTTGAACTTCATGGCACCCGCGCCAGCCTGCACGGTAACGGCATGATGAGCCAACAACCCAGCGGCGACCTGGTACTTTGCAGCGAGCGCGGCAGCGAGGTGCTGCCCGTGCAACGCGCTAATTTGTACGAAGTGTGCTTGCAGGAAATGCACCGCGCGATCCGAGGCGAGTCGCACGAAATGGCGGACGGAGTGGCCGGCGCCAAGTCCCTAGCCGTAGCCCTTGCAGTGCTGGAAAGTGCAAATTCTGGCCGGCAAGTGGCGGTCGCGGATGTGGATGCCTTGTTGGTCAATTAATCTTAGAAAAAGTGCCGTAGCAAGCATCTAAGCACCTAATTAACGGCTTACTCCTGTTCGACAAAGCGGGGGAGTTAAGCCTCTTTGAACGGTAAAGGAAGCTTGGGACAGGTCCGTAAGTTGGGCCGCTGCACGAAACCTGCGGTGCAAGTAGCTCAATCCCGCAAACCACCCACCTGCATGACATCCCAGCAAGCGCCCATGGTGTGGTAGTCGGTTTTACCGGCGGGGGATTTGGTGTTTTCCAACTTGCTGCCGTCGGCAGACAAGATGCGAAACCAGGCACCGTACTGGTGGTCCACCATGTGTTGCCAGCTCCATTGCCATGTGCGCTGGTATTGGTCCAAAAATTCCTGCTTGCCCGTGGCGCGCCATAGGCGCCAGGCACTGGCGAAGGACTCGGCCTGCACCCAGAAATATTTGTCGCTGTCGCAGTGCTTCAAGTCCGGGTCAAAGCCATAGACCAGGCCGCCGTGTTGCGCGTCCCAGCCGTGTTGGTAAGCGGCGCGCTGCAGCTCTTCTGCGCGTTGCAGCCAGCGCGGATTGGGTTGGTGCTGCCAGGCGATCATCAGCAGTTTGGCCCACTCGGTTTGGTGACCGGTCTGGAAACCCCAGGGCTTGAAAATGTTGCCAGGATTCTCACGGTTGTAGTCCCAGTCCAGCGACCAGTCCTGGCGGTAATGCTCCCAAACTAGACCATCGGACTGCCCGGCCAGCTCAAACGCAAATCGCTCTATCAGCAGCACGGCGCGGTCCCAGTAGCGTTGCTCGCCAGTGAATTCAAAAGCCGTTAAGCAGGCCTCGCACATATGCATATTGGCGTTTTGACCGCGGTAATCGATCAACACGCCTTCGGGGGTGATTTCGTCGGCATAGGCGCGCGCATCGTTCTGAAAAAACGCCGCGTTCATTTGGTCAAACGCTTGCCCTACAGCATCGCGCGAGCAGGCACCCACCCGAAAGGCGTGGCTGTGTGCCAGCAGCACAAAAGCCTGCCCGTAGGCCATGGCGGTCGCGTCTTGCACGCGGCCCGCCTCAAGCGTCCAACCATACAAACCACTGGGCAAACGAAAGCTTTGCACGTGCGCCAATGCATGGCGCGTCCAGTCAAGGTAATGCGCGCGGCCGGTATGGTGAAAGGCCATGGACCAGTTAAATACAAAGCGCGTGGCACTGACCAGATGCCGGTGCGAACGTTCATACACCGTGCCATCGTCTAGAAAATAATGGAAGAACCCACCTTGCGCGTCCAGGGCATTGGGTTCGTAAAACGCGAGGGTTTTGTCAATGTGCTCGCTCAAAAAACGACGGCTGTCAAATTCGGGTGCGCTCAATGCGAAACTCCTCGCTTAGGACGTGAAAGAAAAATCCAGGGCCAATGTGTGGTGGTATTCGCGCTGCGGGCCGTACCACACATCGCTGCCCCAGGCTGGGCCGTTGGGCATGTCTTCGGTTTCCAAACACAGGCCAGCACCGGGCCCGTGGGGCACGCCCAGCGCGGGGCTGCGCGGGCGCAAACTCCCGCTGGCGTAAAGGTGCAAAAAAGGTCGGTCCGCGCTGACCTGCATGGCTATCCCGCCGGCTTGCACACGCGCCACAGGGCGCACTGCACCGGCCCCACTGCGCAAAACCATTGCAACATCCAAGTGCGGCACACAGGCGGGTGCCACCGGTACACCATGACGGAAATCAAAGCAGGTGCCGTCCACCGGCACCGCTGGCAGCGGTAGTTCTTGCGCGCCCACGGGGTGGTAACTGTCCGCGTCAACTTGCAGGGTATGGCCGCAGATATTGGCTGTACCGTCCAGGTTCCAGTAACTGTGTTGCACGATATTTATAGGGGAATCGGCATCGAGCCGGGCATCTGCCTGCCACAACAAACGATCGCCCTCCAATCGGTAGAGCACGCGCGCCTGGCAGCGCCCCGGAAAGCCCATGTCGCCATCGGCAGAGTCCAGCGTCAACACGACGCCGCCGGAATCTTGCTGCCCGATCTGCCAATCACGCTGTCCCCACCCGGCGCTACCACCGTGGATGCAATGGCCCAGGGGATGGTTGGCATCCAGAACATAGCGCTCATCACCTCGCTCAAGAACGGCGCCGCCAATACGGTTGCCATAGCGGCCGCATACCGCACCGATGGACATGGTGTCTTGCCGGTAGGCATCGGGCTCGTTAAAGCCTAAAGACAAAGGCCGCACACCTTCGGGTGCATGCAGCCAAAACAATTGCATGAGGCGCGCACCATAAGGGATGACCCAGGCTACAAAATTTTCCGAGCGCAAGACCAGAACGCCTGGAGGCGCTGGCATTAGCTCGGGGTAGGAGTCGCCCTGCACAAATGGCATCGGGCTAAATCAGCGTACGCTGCATACGCAGCTCGGCAATGCCATGCCCGCCAACTTGCACTTCGCGCTCGGCGCCCAATTCCCGCTTGAAACCGGCCAATTCAAAAAAGCGCAAAGCCGTTTTATTGCGCGTTTGTAGCCAAAGGGTAACGTCAATGCAACCTTCGTCATGCAAGCCTTGACGCGCTGCATGCCACAAGGACAGACCGACGCCAAGGCCTTGAAAATCCGGATGCACATAGATGTCGGTGATCTCGCCAGTGGTCTGGCGGCTGCCTTCGTCGCGGCTGCGGTCAAAACCGACAAAACCGACAATTCGGTCGCCATGCAAAGCGGCCATCACCTGGGGCTCGGCAAACTCAATCGCATCGCGCCAATAAGGCTGGCGCTTGTCTTGGCCCAAAGGCGGAAGTTGGTCGGTGCCCAACAAGGACTGGTACATCTCAAGCGCTACCAGCGCAAACAAATCACTAATCGCTTTGGCATCGCGCACCACAGTGGCGCGTACCGGAAAAACAGAGGTGCTGGACATGGAAACTGCAATCACAAAAGAACGAAACAAAAGGCGGAACCAATTGTCGCAGGATTGCGCGGGCCTTTGCGCGCCCGCACTGCGCTTAGCGTTAAGCTTTGCCCCATGCGCTTAGATGTATCCAAGACAACCCCCTACAAACTCTGGCGCTTGGCGCTGCGCTGCTGGCTTCTAGGCGCATGCCTGGGCTCACAAGCCGCACCCTTTGAAGACACCATGGCCCAGCGTACCCTGGCATGCACCAGCTGCCATGGCCCGCAGGGTCGCTCCGGACCTGACGGCTACTACCCACGTCTGGCAGGAAAGCCCGCAGGCTATTTGTACAACCAGTTGGTCAACCTGCAACAAGGGCAGCGCAACTACCCGCTCATGCAAAGCCTGCTCGCACCTTTGGACGATGCTTATCTGCGCACGCTGGCCGAATATTTTGCGGGGCTTGAAATCCCCTACCCACCGCCCGCGCCGCAGCCCACCGACAAGGCCTTGTTGGCGCGTGGCTTGCAACTGGTGCGTCAAGGTGACCCGGCATTGCAGATACCGGCTTGCATGCAATGCCATGGCAGCGCGCTGACTGGCACACAGCCTTCGGTGCCTGGCTTGTTAGGCCTACCACGCGACTACCTCAACGCGCAATTGGGCGGCTGGAAAAACGGCCAACGCCAAGCGCAGGCACCCGACTGCATGGCTGACATTGCCAAACGCCTGAGCGACGCCGATGTGCATGCCCTGAGCAGCTGGCTGTCCAGCCAAAACGTGCCGCAGGTATCACGCGCAGCCGCGCAAAAACCGCCCCTGGCCCCCGGCGCCAAAGAGATACGGTGCGGGAGCGCACCGTGGTGAAGCGCAGCACAGTGCGCGCTACGGTATTGGTTCTACTTGTGGCGCTGGCGTGCGCCCTGCTGTGGGCGCTGTGGGGCTTTGATGCCTATTACCGGCAGGCTAGCGCAAGTACTTTTGCACAAACCACAGCCCCCTCCAGCGCTCAGGTGGCACGCGGGCAGTATCTGGCTCGCGTGGGCAATTGCGTGTTTTGCCATACTGCGCCCGCCGGCGCGATGCTGGCCGGTGGACGCCCGATACAAACGCCATTTGGCACGGTGCACACCAGCAACCTAACCCCCGACCCTGCGTATGGATTGGGACGCTGGACGCAAGACGATTTCTGGCAGGCCCTACACCTAGGCTTGGGGCCGCAGGGGCAACGCCTATCACCCGCCTTTCCCTACACCAGCTACAGCCGCTTGACGCGCGGCGACGCTGATGCGCTGTGGGCCTACCTGCAATCGGTGCCCGCCGTGCCCCGACCCAAAATCGATCCGAATATGGTGTGGCCCTTCGGTACACAGACCGCGCTGGGCTTGTGGCGCGCGATGTACTTTCGGCCCTTCCAAAACCCGAACGAAGATGCAGCACCAGACGGTGCGGACGCGGTGGCTTGGACGCGCGGACGCTACCTCGTCGAAGGTCTGGGCCATTGCCAGGAATGCCACAGCCCGCGCGACGCGCTTGGCGGCTTGCGCGATGCGTCTCGCGGCACCGGCGGCGTCTTGCCCGGCCTGCCTTGGTATGCGCCCTCTTTACGTGATGCAGCGCAAGCCGGAACGACCGATGCGCAGGCACTGCAAAGCTTTTTACAAACCGGTGTCGGTGGTGGCCGCTTTGCCGCGGGACCGATGGCCGAAGTGGTCTTGCACGGCACGCAACACCTGAGCGACCGGGATGCACAGGCGATGGCGGTTTATTTGCAGTCGCAGGTGCACCCCATAGCTTCCGCAAATGCGACCAGCCAATCACATGGCCTAGGCACTACGCAAAAATCTGATCCCGTGAGTGCAAATGAAGCGAAGCAATCGAATGTGCCCTTGCAATTAGGTGCATCTGGATCACCATCTCCGATTAATTGCGAGAACGCGGAATGCGCCAAACCCCGCAAAGAAACTTTGGTCGATGCGCAAGGCGCAGACATTTATAAAAATAATTGCGCCGACTGCCATGGCGAAAACGGCCAGGGCCGCGCAGGCGTCTATCCGGCGTTGTCAGGTAACCGCGCGCTGCTGATGGATAAACCCAACAATGCGGTGCTCAGCGTGCTTTACGGCGGCTTCGCGCCTTCCACGCAAGGTAATGCCCAGCCTTTTGGCATGCCACCTTTTATGCTGGAACTGAGCAATGCACAGATCGCCCAAGTGCTGAGCTACACGCGTAGCGCCTGGGGGAACCAGGCTGCGCCCATCAGCGAATTGCAAGTGCAAACCGTGCGCGACCCGCAGCATCGCCGATGAACGCACCGGGCAGCCCAGGACTTGCGGACATCACACTCCTGTACCAAGACGATACGCTCCTCGTACTGAATAAGCCTTCAGGACTTTTGTCGGTGCCGGGGCGCGGCGCGGACAAGCAGGACTGTTTAAGCGCTCGCGTGCAAGCGCAGTTTGCGGACGCTCTGGTGGTACACCGTTTGGACATGGCTACATCGGGCCTCTTGATGATGGGCCGCGGCGCAGATGCCCAGCGCGCCATCAACCACGCTTTTTCTCAAGGCCTGGTTGAAAAACGCTATGTGGCGATAGTGGCCGGCCTTCTGGAGGCAGATGGAATTTGGCGAACCATCGACTTGCCGATAGCGGTCGATTGGCCCCGCCGCCCGTTACGCATCATTCAGGTCGATGGCAAAGCCAGCCAAACCCGCTGGCGCTGCATCGCGCACGATCTGCAGCGCCAAAGCAGCCGAGTGGAACTAGAACCCCTGACCGGACGCAGCCACCAGTTGCGTCTGCACATGCAAGCCATCGGCCACCCTATTTTGGGCGATGCTTTGTACGCCCCAGACCATATACAGACCATGGCCCCGCGCTTACTTTTGCACGCCTGCGCGCTATCGCTGGTACATCCGCACACCGGCACGCCCATGCGATGGGAATGCTCAGCGGACTTTTAAATACTGGACTTGCTAGCGGGATTTGCGTGCAAGTGCGCATCGACGGAGTGATCAAAGAGGAAGCGGCAGCAGTCCTGGCTGCCATGGGGTTGACCGTGTCGGATGCCGCGCGTCTGATGCTGACCAAAGTGGCCCAAGACAAGGCCTTGCCGTTCGAGCTGCTGATTCCCAATGCTATGACGATCGAAGCCATGAAGGATGCCCGCGCTGGCAAAGTGACCAAGGCCGCCAATCTGACAGCGCTGTTTGCCGACCTCAATGCGGACGACTGACTACACCGGTCAGTTCAAAAGGGATTTCAAGCGTGAGACCAAAGGCCAGCACCGGGGCACACTCGAGGCCGACCTTTACGCAGTGTTGGCTGCCTTGCTGGCTGATAAACCCTTGGAGCTACGTCACCGCGACCACGCCCTGACTGGCGACTGGAAAGATTAGCGTGACTGCCATGTGAAGCCTGACCTCGTTCTGATCTATCAAAAGCCCGATACCGACGTACTGCGACTCGTGCGCTTGGGTTCGCATTCCGAGCTAGGACTATGAATGGTTTTTGGCCTCCATGATCGAAACCAGCGGTTTATGTTGGAACCTCGGCTTCGGCCCAGGAGCGGTCATTCACGAACAGCTGCTTTGGGGGCGTCCAACTGGTTCACATGACCATCGCTTCGAGGCGGAAAACGCCCGCAGCCGCTCTAATCTCTTTCATCTGACCATGACCTGGAAGCGTCTTGGTCTCAATCGTTACTAGAC
>CAMDHL010000002.1 GCA_945898105.1 Comamonas sp. lk
TTCTTCTTTGGCACGCCGGTGTCCGGGCGGCAGTTACTGGGCGCGGTCTTGTCCATCGCTGGCGTGGTCCTGGTGATGTGCCGCGGGCAGTGGGAGTTGCTCGTCGGCTTTCAATTGGTCGCCGGGGATGTGTACATGCTGGTTGCAGCGATAGGCTGGGCGTTTTACAGCTGGATGTTGGCCCACCCGACTGCCGAATCCGCACCGATTCGCGCCGATTGGGCGGCGTTTTTGCTGGCACAAACGGTTTTCGGCCTGATCGGCGCCTTGGGCTGCGCTTCGATGGAGTGGACGCAGACCGATGCGCGCCTAGAGTTGGGATGGCCACTAGCCGCTGCCCTGGCCTTTATCGGGATTGGGCCTGCGGTGCTGTCTTATCGCGCGTGGGGAGCGGGCGTGGCCCTGGTCGGACCCTCGGTGGCCGGGTTTTTTATGAACCTCATCCCCTTGTTTGCAGCGCTTTTATCCACGATCTTTCTGGGTGAGTCGCCGCAGTTGTTTCACGCAGCGGCTTTTGTGCTGATTGCGGCGGGCATTGTTTTATCCGCACGAAAACAGGCCACGGTCAAAGCCGACTAGGTATTTAGGCCCGGCTATGTCAATGCCCAGCCTAAGCCCACCCCTAGCGATCAAATTCTGCGAGCGCCAGCGACTTTAGAACGTACCGCCAAACGCACCACCGTCGAGCAATAGGTTTTGGCCCGTGATAAACCCGGCCAGCGGGCTGCATAAAAACGCGCAAGCGGCACCAAATTCTTCGGACGTCCCAAAGCGCTGCGCGGGTATACCTTTGCGGCGCGCGGCGGCCAGCGCTTCCACGGTTTGCCCGGTTTTTTGCGCCGAGCTAGCAAACAGGCCTTGCAATCGGTCGGTGTCAAACGGGCCGGGCAGCAAGTTATTGACGGTGACACCCTGGGCTGCGATGCTGGAACGCGCCAACCCGGCCACAAACCCGGTCAAGCCACTGCGCGCACCATTTGACAAGCCCAGCATGTCGATGGGCGCTTTCACAGCACCCGAGGTTATGTTGATGATCCGGCCAAAACCGCGTGCGGCCATGCCATCGACAGTGGCCTTGATGAGTTCAATGGGGGTCAGCATATTGGCGTCTAGCGCGCGCAACCATGCCTCGCGATCCCAGTCGCGAAAGCTTCCGGGCGGAGGTCCGCCGGCATTGGTGACCAAGATGTCAAAGTCGGCGCGCATTGCGAACACGGCAGCACGGCCTTCGACGGTAGTGATGTCGGCCGCGCAATGAAGCACCTGTGCGCCAGTGCTGGCGGCATCACCTGCGATGAGCTCTTGCGCAGCAGCGGCCAGCACATCGGGCCGACGCGCCACCATCAATACATGCACGCCTTCGCGCACCAGTGCTTGCGCACAGCCAAAACCCAAACCCCGGCTGGCGCCGCCCACCAAGGCCCAACGGCCTGCTAAACCTAAGTCCATGCTTTACTCCAAAGTACAAAAAAAATCCTATAGCCGCTTTGTCATGCAAGTGCACCGACATGGCCGCTTGCTAGGCGCTTAAGCCACAGGAGCCGCCACAGGGCTGCGCGTACAGACAAACACACCGGCCATCACCAACACCGTACCGCCCAGCACCCACGCAGTCAAGGGCTCGTCCAAGAATATCGCGGCCATCATCAAAGTGGACATCGGCCCGACCATACCCACCTGCGCCGCCAGGCCCGCGCCCAGGCGCTCGATGCCCAACATCACCAGCACCACCGGCACCACGGTACAAACGGAGGCATTGATCACCGACAGCGTCCAGATCTGAGGCGCAAGATCCCATAAACCGGCGACGGGCCGTAAAACAAAAAACTGCGCGATACACAAAAGGCAGGCCACCGCGCTAGCCCAGCCCACCAAACGCAGCGCACCCAAACGGCGCACTAGCTCGCCACTGTAGGACAAATACAGCGCGTAACTGACGGCGCTGCCAAACACCAAAGCCGAGCCCAGCCATACGCCCTCGCCCGACAAATGCGCTTCATGGCCAAATACCAGCAATACGCCGCCGTAGCTTATCGCCAGGCCCAGCCACTGGTAGGGACTAATCTTGCGCCGGTACAGCAGCGCTCCTAGCAAGACCACCAGGGTGGGGTTGAGATACAGAATCAGGCGCTCAAAAGAGGCACTGATATAGGCAAGGCCTGCGAAGTCCAGAAAACTGGCCAAGTAATAGCCGGTAAAACCCAACCAAATAATGCCCAACCTGTCGCGCCAATGCAGCGCCTCGGGCTTGACGCCGCCACGCGTGCGCCCCGCCCACCAAGCCATCAGGATAAAGAACGGCAGCGCCATAGCCATGCGCAGCATCAAAAGGGTTACGGCATCGGCCCCATGGCGATAAGCCAGTTTGACGATGATGGCCTTGCCACTAACGGCCACCGCGCCCAGAACCGCCAGGGCCAGGCCGCTGGCCAGACGGGGGGAAGGCGTGCTCGTCAGCGAGACGTCAGAACTTACAGAAGTGGGCAAACAAGGGCTTTCATGGTCACAAGCGGCAATTGTCGCCTTTCGGGACAGACGCAATAACCTTGGACCTTGCTTGGGTTTATTTCCATGCCATGTCAATCATTGCCTATGCAATGATTAGAATCCGCTCCTCATGGAAAACCCTAGTACCACCGATTCAAGCACCGCGGACAGCGGGCCGGCGCCTCTGGTTAGTCATGCCTTTTACAAGGCAGAAAACTACCAGCCCGAGGACAGCGTGGGCTACATGATGCGGCGCATCCTGGTCAGTCTGGCACAGAACATCGAGACTGAATTAGCCGGTTCGGCACTGACCAATGCCCAGTGGCTGCCCATCATGAAGCTGTATCTGGGTCATAGCTCGACTGCCGCCGAGTTAGCTCGAGACTGCCATCTCGATGCCGGGGCCATGACCCGCATGCTGGATCGCCTGGAGGCCAAAGGCCTCTGCAGCCGCAGCCGCTCCGAGCGCGACCGGCGCCTGGTCAATATCTCACTGACCGAAAGCGGCCAACGCGCCGCCCAAACACTGCCCGGCGTGTTGAGCGATGTGCTCAATAGGCATCTGGCGGGGATCAGCCCCGAAGAATTCGCCACCCTCAAAACCTTGCTTCAAAAAATGCTGGGCAATGCGCAAACCCTTCACAGCAAACCATGGCCCTTGCCCGAAGCAAGCGGACCGGACCAGTAAGCCACCGACCATGAAACCAAGCCACGCCCACCGCTCTATAGCGCTCCTGCCGCAACGCGCTCCGATTACTGCAGCACGGGAATGGCCTCTGCGTGTCTTCGGGCTGTCATTAGCCCTGATGCTGGGCGCCTGCGCCGATTTTTCCGGCATATTGCCGGCTGCGCGCACCCTGCTGCCCGAGTCCTTAGGCCTGCGCACCGTGCCGCTGCCCGCGCGGCAAAAACCGGTTGCGGCCAGTCTTGCGGCGACGCGCAGTGAAAGCGGCTTTGACCAGCTATGGTGGCAAACCTTCAAAGACCCGCAATTGGATGCACTGGTTACGCAGGCTCTGCAGGCTTCGCCCAACCTGCGTGCGGCCCAAGCGCGGATCGTCCGTGCCCAAGCGGTTAGCGAAGGCCTGGGCGCTAATGAAAAAGTGCAGGCCATCGCCACCTTAGATGCCAGCCAACAACGCTTTAGCGCGGTAGGCATGTATCCACCGCCCTTGGCCGGCGGCAATGTGCAACTGGCCAACGCCCAGCTGAATCTTTCGTACGAATGGGACTTTTTTGGCAAAAACCGTGCGGCGCTCGATACCTCCATCGGTGCCACGCAGGCGGCAATTGCGGACGCACAGCAGGCGCGCTTGTTATTGTCCACACAGGTGACCCGAACCTATCTGACCATGCTGCGCTTGCAGGCACAACGTGCCTTACAAGCGAGTTATCTGGCGCAACGGGAACAAGCCAACGTAATCGCCCGCGCCCGCAAAGACGCGGGGCTGGACAGTGAGCTTCAATTTCTGTCCACACCACTGGCTGGCAGCATGCCCGAAATTCGTCAGCAAATCGAGGCACTGGGCGAGCAGGTAGCCCTGGCACGCAACCGCCTGGCGGCTTTGGTCGGTAAAACCAGCCTGGATCTGGAATGGCCAGATGACGCGCTGCAAGTGCTACAAGCGGCGCCACAACAAGACAGTGTGCCCATGGATTTGCTGGGCCGCAGACCCGACATCGTGGCCGCGCGGTGGCGTGTAGAAGCGGCCACGGCGGACATGGCCTACGCAAAAGCCTTGTTCTATCCCAATATAAACCTGACTGCTTTTGTCGGCCTTAATAGCGTGGGCTGGAGCAACATCACTAACGCCGGTAGCGAGCAATGGGGCCTGGGCCCGGCGCTGCGTCTACCGGTCTTCGATACCGGCCGTTTGCGGGCCAATCTGCACGGCAAATCAGCCGAACTCGATGCCGCGGTGGAAAGCTATAACGCGCTCTTGCTGGAGGCTGTACGAGATGTCAACGAACAACTTACCAGCTTGCGTTACATCGGCGCGCAACAAAAGGAACAAAAGCTGGCGCAAGCCAACGCACAGGCCTTGCTGGAAATTGCACAGCAGCGCTATGCCTCTGGACTGAGTACCCGTGCTGGCGTGCTTAACGCCCAGAGTGCGCTGATACCGCACCAGCGGCAAGCCATTGAATTGCACGCCCGCGCATTGGAAACTCAAGCGCAATTGCTGCGGTCATTGGGGGGCGGCTACCTTCAAGCGAGCGCGTCAACAGACACCTCCAACTAAGTTTTCACGAGACCCTTTATGAGCCAAGATTCCACCCCATCACCTTCTGCCGACGCGGCCGTAAAGGAGCGTGCTGAGCCGCGCTTTTCGCCCGAAATCACCCCGACGTCTGGCGAAGCGTCACAACCAATGGCAGCACCAGCATCAGAATCAGCACAGGCCCCCGCAAGTACGCCAAGCACTGCAAGCGCCACAACACAGGTTGCCCCGGCGGTAGGCGGTGGACGGCAAAAAGCCCTAACCATTGTCGCTTTGGTGGTCCTAAGCGGACTGTCTTATGGCGGGTACGAGTGGTACAACGGCCGCAATCAGGAATCAACCGACAACGCCTACGTACAAGCCAATGTGATCCAGATAACGCCGCAAATCGGCGGCACGGTCACTGCCATCTTGGCCGATGACACGGACTTTGTGAAAGCCGGCCAGCCGCTAATCAAACTCGACGCTACCGACGCGAAGATGTCCTTGGACCTGGCTGAAGCCAATCTGGCCCAGGCGGTGCGTCAAGTGCGCAATCTGTATGCCAATAACACCACCCTGGAAGCGCAAATCGTGGTGCGCGACAGTGATGTACAAAAGGCTCAAAACGAAATCAACCGCCTTAGCGATGACCTGGCCCGGCGTCAGTCGCTGGTGGGGATTGGCGCTGTGTCTGGCGAAGAACTCTCGCATGCCAAGGCGCAGTTGACGCAAGCGCAAAACGCTTTGACTGCGGCCAAATCGGCGACCGTGGCAGCCCGCGATCAATTGCAAAGTGCGCGAACCCTGACCGACAACACCCAGGTGCAAAACCATCCCGGCGTGGTCGCTGCCGCAGCCAAAGTACGCGAAGCTTTTCTCGCTTTGCACCGCGCCACACTGCCCGCCCCCGTGGACGGCTATGTGGCCCGGCGCTCGGTGCAATTGGGCCAGCGCGTGGCCGCGGGTGCGCCGCTCATGTCCGTGGTCGGGCTGAGCGCGCCCTGGGTGGACGCCAATTTCAAAGAGGTGCAATTACGCACCATCCGCATCGGTCAACCCGCCACGCTCACGGCCGACGTGTATGGAAAAAAAGTGGAATACCAAGGCACAGTGGTCGGCCTGGGCGCCGGCACGGGAGCCGCCTTTTCCTTGCTACCGGCTCAAAACGCCACTGGCAACTGGATTAAAGTCGTCCAGCGAGTACCCGTGCGCATCAGCTTGGACCCGGAACAAGTGCGCGCCCACCCGCTACGCATTGGCTTGTCCATGGAGGTGACCGTCGATGTGCGCTTGCAGGATGGCAAATCGCTGGCTGAAGGCGGACAGGCGGCGTCTGCGGTTCAAACCGACGTCTATGAAGTTCTGGATGGGCAAGCGACCGCTGAAATCCAGCGCGTGATCGCCAGCAACTTGGGGGGCGCAAAGGTGGCGCCTCTGCAACAAGCGCCCGCAGCCATCGGCAATAAGTCCTGAACCCGCTATGGCCAGTACCCCGCCGCCCCTTGCCCATGCGCCGCTAAGCGGTGCGGCCCGCGTTTGGGGGACGATTGCGCTCTCTGCTGCGACATTCATGAATGTGCTGGACTCGTCTATCGCGAATGTATCGCTGCCCGCGATTGCAGGTGATCTGGGTGTCAGCCCCAATCAGGGCGCCTGGGTGGTCACCAGCTTCGGTGTGGCCAATGCGATTGCGGTGCCACTGACCGGTTGGTTGTCACAACGCTTTGGACAAGTGCGCTTGTTTACCCTGAGCGTCTTGCTGTTTGTACTGGCATCGTGGCTATGCGGTTTGGCACCCAATATGCCGACCCTGATTGCGATGCGCGCATTCCAAGGCTTCGTGGCCGGACCCATGATGCCACTGGCGCAAACCTTGCTGCTTTCGAGCTACCCGCCGGCGCTAGCCGGAATTGCGATGGCAATGTGGGCCATGACCACGTTGGTGGCCCCGGTGATGGGCCCACTGCTAGGTGGATGGATTACCGATAACGCGCACTGGGGTTGGATTTTTTACATCAATATTCCGGTCGGTATCGCGGCGGCTTTTATCACCTGGACGATTTACAAAAAGCGTGAATCACAGCGGCAAAAACTACCAATCGACACCATCGGCCTAACGCTGCTGGTACTGGCGGTTGGTGCATTGCAAATCATGCTGGACAGGGGCAAGGAGGTCAATTGGTTTCACTCCAGTGAAATCATTGTGCTGGGCCTGGTGGCAGCGATTTGCGGCGCGTTTTTTATCGCCTGGGAACTGACGGACAAACACCCCGTCGTCGATTTGCGCCTGCTAAAAATGCGCAATTTTCGCTGGGCTTCGATCTGCTTGGCGATTGCCTACAGCTTGTTTATTGGCAACTTGGTGTTATTCCCATTGTGGTTGCAACAGTTCATGGGCTACACCTCGACGCAGGCGGGGATGATGCTCGCGCCGGTAGGTTTGTTTGCCATACTGCTATCGCCCATAGTGGGTAAAAACGTGCAGAAATTTGACCCGCGCAAACTCGCAACCTTCTCTTTTGTGATGTTCTCCTTGGTACTGTGGATGCGCTCACAATTCAACACCCAGGCCGATTTCATGACCATCATGCTGCCCACCATTATTCAGGGTATCGCGGTAGCGTTTTTCTTTATTCCGTTGTCCACGCTAACGCTCAACGGGATCACACCAGCCAACATGCCTTCAGCCTCGGGGTTGTCCAACTTCATGCGGATTTTGGGTGGCTCTTTCGGGACGTCAGTCACTATTACTTTGTGGCAAGACCGCACCGCAATGCACCATGCTGAACTGACCGAATTGATTAATCGGAGCAGTCAGGCCACCAATAACGCTATGGGTAATTTTGCCGCTGCAGGCATGAGCCAGGAACAAGGTCTGGCCAGCATCAACCGCCTGATAGACCAGCAGGCTGCGACCATGGCGGCAGATGATATTTTTCTAGCCTCTGCGTTTATCTTTTTATTGCTGATACCGATTATTTGGTTGGCAAAGCCGATGCAACCACCACCGCAAGGTGTGCCGTCAGCAAAGGCACCCGCAGATGCTGCGGGTGCGCATTAGGGCTTAAGCGGTCAGTCCGGGCAGGCGGCCGGTATACAGCGCCCAGCCGAGCCAGGTCACAGCGGCAAACAATGCCAGTCCGATGAAGCGATGCGACGATCGGATTCCCTGTTCCGGCAAAGCGCCCTTACGGCCGGTCAACATGGCGCGCACTAGGTTTTCACCGTGCATAAATCCGGTAAAAATAACGGCCACAATATGTAGGCCAATCAGGATGAGCAAGGCGTGGGAAAGCACTTCGTGGGCCTCGCCCGCAACATCTGGCGCACCTGACTGGTAAGCCCACCAACCGCTAGCCACTGCTGCCGCCATCAGCGCCATCAAGCCCAGTACGGCCCAACCACCAGCCGGGTTGTGACCCAGGTATCGCCTAGCGGGATCTAATTTACTGCCGGGCAGATAGCCCTGCAAATAACGCAGGGCCACAGCGGGGCTGCGTACAAAATCGCTGAACAAGGCATAGCGGCTGCCCACCAAGCCCCATACAACACGCCACAGCACCAAAGCGCCGGCACAATAGCCCAGCATCAAATGCAAAAGCTGGGTTCGCTCGCTCTCAGCCGTGAGCCAGGCACCGGCAAAACACAACACCAGCATCCAATGAAAAATTCGGGTGGGTAGGTCCCAGATTTTTTGCTCGGTCAAGGCTACCTGTCCCGTAATGACGGTTTGTTCTGGCAAGGGGTCAGGCTTACTCATGAGGGAATCCGCACGCGGTCTTCATCAAAATCGCCTTTGTCCGCACCGCCGTGGCAAGCGCCGCAATTGGCCGGGCTTTTGACGCTGGCGCGCTTCCATACTTTGCTGCTGACTTCGTCGTGCTGCCGAATAAACCAGTTGCTTCTGCTGATACGGAACTCGGGGCTGACGCTGGCGTACTGGCTGCCTTTGGCGGCATGGCTGATGAGCCACGCGCTAATGGCCTGGCGCGATTTTTCGTCAATTGAAGCATCGACTCCAAAGTGCTTATCCAGCCCGCCCATGATGCCGCGCCAGTTAGCCTCACCCGTCAGGCTTGGCGCAAAGCCGATGTGGCAGCTGGTGCACTCTGTGTTGAATATTGCGGGCGCCCCTTTCAGTCCAGCGTTGCTTTGTGCCAAACCAGAAATAGAAGTCAGCACCAGCAAGGTGGCCAAAGCGGCCGTATGCAAACGGTGTACGTAGCGGTATGTAGCCATAAAGCTCCAATAAAAAGTTATTTCAAGGTGATGAGCCAGGCCAGCACATCGGCTTTTTCGGCAGCGCTGCATTCACGCGCCAGCACGTCTTTGCAATTGCGTCGGAACCACTTTTCCACCTTAGCCAGATCACTAAATCGCTGGGCATTAAAGGCGGGCGCAAGGGGTTCAATCGCTTTGTGGGTGATGGCATGCTCGCCCTTGCCTGTGGGCAGCGCGCCATGGCAGGAAGCGCATTTCCACTCGTTGCCGTGGGTACTGTTGAAAAAATTCTGGCCGCGTGCAGCATCGCCCGTGGCAACACCAGTCGCCTTGGCCTCGGCCTTATATCTATCCAATAAATTGGCGGGACTGTCCGCCAGCGCAAGACTGGCTGACAAGGCAAGCACCAGCGCCATCCCCAAGCGCCGGGCCATTACAAATCTATTCACAAAAACCGCCTCTCACCGAAGTGCTAGTAATGCACCCAGTCTAGGCAGTACCTGCATGCGGCGCATTGCGCGCCGTCAAAGTTATGTAAAGAAAAAAGCCGCTTAGTGCAACGGCACGCCGGTCTTGGACTGCACAAATTCGCGCGTCACGCCGGGCGCCAACTCCACCACCTTCAGGCCCTGCGGCGTCACATCCATAACCGCCAGGTCGGTGATGATGCGGTCCACCACACCAACGCCGGTCAATGGCAAAGTGCATTGGGGAAGAATCTTCAGATCTTCGCTACCGTCTTTTTTCTTGGCTACGTGCTCCATCAGCACGATGACGCGCTTGACGCCGGCCACCAGGTCCATGGCACCGCCCATGCCTTTAACCATCTTGCCCGGGATCATCCAGTTGGCCAGGTCACCGTGCTCGCTCACTTGCATCGCGCCCAAAATACTCAGGTTGATCTTGCCCCCCCGGATCATGGCAAAGCTCTCGTGGCTGCCGAAAATGCTGGAGCCTTTGATCGTGGTCACGGTCTGCTTGCCCGCATTGATCAGATCTGCATCCACGGCGTCTTCGGTGGGAAAGGGGCCAATGCCTAACATGCCGTTTTCGCTTTGCAGCCAGACTTCTTTATCACTTGGTACAAAGTTGGCCACCAGGGTGGGGATCCCGATACCCAGGTTGACGTAAAAACCGTCTTCCAATTCTTGCGCCGCGCGCGCGGCCATTTGGTCTTGTGTCCAGCTCATGTTTAGGCTCCTGCTTTCTCGGTCTGCGCCGCGCGGTCGTGCGGCGTTTCGGTGATGGTGCGTTTTTCGATGCGTTTTTCAGGGCTGGCGTTGAGCACCAGGCGGTGGACATAAATGCCGGCCAGATGCACGTCGTCCGGGGCAATGGCGCCGGTCTCGACGATTTCCTCCACCTCTACCACCGTGATCTTGCCGGCCATAGCCACTGCCGGATTGAAATTACGCGCGGTGAGGCGGAACTGTAAATTGCCAGACTTATCGGCACGGTGCGCTTTGACCAGCGACACATCAGGCATCAGAGCGCGCTCCATCACATAGGTCTCACCATCAAACTCACGCAACTCTTTGCCATCAGCAACCATGGTGCCAACGCCAGTTTTTGTGAAAAAGGCCGGGATACCCGCGCCGCCTGCACGCAGCTTCTCAGCCAAGGTGCCCTGGGGCGTGAATTCCAGGGCCAGTTCACCGGCCAGGTACTGGCGCTCAAACTCTTTGTTTTCGCCCACATAGCTAGAAATCATTTTTTTGATCTGACGGGTTTCTAGCAACTTGCCCAGACCAAAGCCATCAACACCGGCGTTGTTGGAAATCGCCGTTAAGTTTTGCTTGCCGCTGTCTCGCAGCGCCTCAATCAAGGCCTCGGGAATACCGCAGAGTCCGAAACCACCCACCGCAATGAGTTGGCCATCCTGCACGATGCCGTCAAGCGCCGCTGCGGCGCTGGGGTAAATCTTATTCACGCAATTTCTCCATGGAACTAAGAAACCGAGACCGGAAACAATCTCGCATTGGGTTTTGCGACCATGCCAAGCGGAGCTGGATTGGCGCACCAAGGCACATTTTGACTGATTGGCCTGACCCAAAGCTTTCGGCCAAATGGTCGATCCGCCGAAGTAAGGCCCCCGAGCGCTGTCGACGGACTAAGGCGCCAAAGGCACAATGGCCGGATGACAAACCTCACAACTACCGGCGGCGCTCCCGGCGAACTCACCGATGACCGCCTTACCGCCCTCGAAATCAAAGCCAGCTTTGCCGAAGACCTGCTGGACAAACTCGACCAGACCGTGATCCGCCAACAAACCCAAATTGCTGCCCTGATCAGCGAGGTGCTCCACCTGCGCCAGCAAATTGGCAACGCGCAGGGCGACACACCCCGCAGTCTGCGCGATGAACTACCGCCGCATTACTAAAAGCAGCTTGCGCGCGATGACTCGCGGGGTGGCCAAGCAGAAGTAATTGACTGAACAAACAAACGAGACGACTTCCCGATAAGCAGCCAAATCAGCGGGCGCACCCGCATAATCTGTCGCCAAATGCTCACATTTCACTTGCACAGGACCCCTCCATGACCCGCTACCCGCTTCCTGACCTGAACACCCTGCCTGCTGATATCCAGGAAAAAATTCTGGAGGTGCAGGAGAAATCCGGCTTTATTCCTAATGTTTTTCTGGCGCTGGCGCGCCGTCCGGCCGAGTGGCGGGCGTTTTTTGCGTACCACGATGCGCTGATGTTGCGAGAGGGATCGACCCTCAGCAAAGGCGATCGCGAAATGATCATCACCGCCACCAGCGCCGCCAACCAATGTCTGTACTGCGTAGTCGCGCATGGCGCGCTCTTGCGCATTTACGAGAAAAAGCCCTTGCTGGCCGACCAGGTGGCGACCAACTATCGCAAGGCTGACATCACGCCACGCCAACGCGCCATGGTGGACTTTGCAATGAAGGTCTGCCAGGCCAGCCACACGGTAGATGATGCCGACTTTGCCGCGCTGCACGCCCATGGCTTTGACGACGAAGATATTTGGGACATCGCCGGTATCACCGGTTTCTTCGGGCTGTCCAACCGGGTCGCCAACGTCAGCGGCATGATGCCCAACCCGGAGTTCTACACCCTGGGGCGCATGCCCCGGCAGAAATAAAACTCAATATGCCGAGCCAGGCCATGCAGGCACGCAAGCTGATGGCGCCACTCGGCCCGAAAGCGCGTGTACCCACAAAGCAATTAGCCTTTTTAGCCTTTCCGGTTTCCAAATCCAGCCGTCTGGGCGACACCCGGCAGCCTACGCCTTACGCCCATCGCAAAAGCTTTCCAGAGCGCTTGCGCGTAGCGCTAGGCGGCCTGCTCATGTGTGCAGCGCTCTTCCCTACTGCACAGGCCCAAACCACTGCGCCCGCTGAAAGCGCGCAACCGGAAGGTACTAGCAAGATCGTTCAAAACTCCGGCTGGCACTTTCAAAAGCAAGCGGTGGCTGCGGCCAACCCATTAGCCACCGAAGCGGGCTACGCCATGCTGGCCGCGGGGGGCAGTGCGGTAGATGCGGCTATCGCGGTTCAGATGGTGCTCAGCCTGGTCGAGCCACAAAGCAGCGGCATTGGCGGCGGTGCATTTTTGGTGCACTTTGACGGCAAAAACGTGCAAGCCTATGACGGCCGCGAGACCGCCCCCTCACAAGCTGGGCCAGACTTGTTCTTAGGCCCGGATGGAAAACCCATCCCCATGAAGCAAGCCATCGTCGGCGGGCGCGCCGTGGGCGTACCCGGCGCACTGTCCATGCTGGCGCTGGCCCATACCAAACACGGCAAACTGCCCTGGGCTTTTTTGTTTGCCCCGTCAATACGGCTGGCACGCGACGGCTTTGCCGTCAGCCCGCGCTTGGCTGGTTTGCTAGCGTCCGAAACCGCGTTGCAAAAAGACCTTGTAGCAGCGGCCTATTTTTACGATGCTCAAGGTCGTCCCTGGCCCGCTGGCCATCTGCTGCGCAACCCGGAACTGGCCGAAGTCTTGCAACGCATAGCCGCGCAAGGGCCGGACGCCTTGATGACCGGAGAAGTGGCCCAAGCCATGGTGACCGCGGTGCGCCAGCACCCGAGCAACCCCGGCCTGCTGCAGTTGAGTGACCTGGCCCAGTACCGCCCGCTGCTGCGCCAACCCCTTTGTAGCAACTACGCTGTTGCGCCCAAAACCTACCGCCTGTGCGGTATGCCGCCACCGAGCTCGGGCATGCTGACTATTGCCTCAATCCTCAACACCCTGGCCTTCACGTCGGCAGCAAGCCTGCCCTTGACTGGTGGGCAGCCCGGCGCCGACTGGCTGCATTTGTACGGCGAAGCGTCGCGTCTGGCCTTTGCAGACCGCGCCCTCTATATTGCCGACCCGACTTTTACCGATGCCCCAGCCGGCGACTGGCTCAGCCTAGTGCAGCCCGCATACCTGCAAGCGCGCGCCGCTGCCATTGCGCCCCAGGGGCCGGTGATGCCGCAAGTACAGGCTGGTACACCTGGCCCGGTGCAGACGCCGCTCAGCTGGGCGCCTATGCCCGAGCAAACCGAACACGGCACCTCGCATATTTCGGTGCTGGACCGCTGGGGCCACGCGCTGGCCATGACTACCACCATCGAAGACGCCTTCGGCGCGCGCCTGATGGTGAACCGGGGCAAGGGCCTGGCGGGCGGCTTCTTACTCAACAACCAGCTTACTGACTTCAGCTTAAGCCCCAGTGACGCGGACGGTAAACCCGTTGCCAACCGGGTGCAGCCAGGTAAGCGACCTCGCTCGTCCATGGCGCCCACTCTGGTGTTTGACGCCTCCGATGGCAGCTTGCGTCTGAGCGGCGGAAGCCCCGGCGGCGCCTTCATCATCCACTTCACCGCCAAAACCCTGTACGGGGTACTCAACTGGAATCTAAGCCCTCAAGCAGCCATCAACCTGCCCAATTTCGCTAGCTTGGAGGGCGCCACCTTTTTGGAAAAAGACCGCTTTACGCCGGCCACCGCGGCGGCGTTGCAGGCGCGCGGCCACAAAGTTCTGGAGATCCCTTTGACCAGCGGCTTGCAGGTGCTCGCGCGCGATGCAACGGGCTGGGCCGGTGGTGCCGACGGCCGGCGCGAAGGTGTGGTGCTGGGCGACTGAGCCCGGCCCCACTCCTACAATCTTGCGATGGCGATCCCCCAGACCTTTATTCAAGAATTGTTGGCGCGCGCCGACATTGTGGACATCGTCGGGCGCTATGTGCAGCTTAAAAAAGGCGGTGCCAACTTTATGGGCTTATGCCCTTTTCATGGCGAAAAATCCCCGTCTTTCTCGGTCAGCCCCAGCAAACAGTTTTTCCACTGCTTTGGTTGCGGCAAGAACGGCAATGCCATCGGCTTTTTAATGGACCATGCCGGTATGACTTTCGTGGAAGCGGTGCAAGACCTGGCGCAGCAATTTGGCATGCAGGTACCGCAAGAGGATGCATCGCCACAAGACCGAGCCCGCGCCCAAGAGCAAAAAGAAAAGCAGCACACGCTCACCAGCGTGCTGGAAAAAGCCGGTGAAGCCTACCGACGCCAGCTAAAAGACGCGCCGCGCGCGGTGACTTACCTAAAGGGGCGCGGCCTATCCGGCGAAGTGGCCAAACGCTTCGGACTGGGCTACGCCCCCGAGGGCTGGCGCAGTCTGGCCAGCGTTTTCCCGCAGTACGACGACCCACTGCTAGTGGAAAGCGGCCTGGTGATCAGCAATGCCGAAGAAGGCGGCGAAGAAAAACGCTACGACCGCTTCCGAGACCGCGTGATGTTCCCCATCCGCAACATCAAAGGGGAATGCATAGGATTTGGCGGGCGCGTTCTAGGCGATGAAAAGCCCAAAGACCTCAATTCGCCCGAGACCCCGGTTTTCAGTAAAGGGCGCGAGCTCTACGGTCTGTTTGAAGCGCGCGCACATTTGCGCGAAAAAGGCTATGCACTGGTTACCGAGGGCTATATGGACGTCGTCGCCCTGGCGCAACTGGGCTTTCCCAACGCCGTGGCCACCTTGGGCACCGCCTGCACGCCGGACCATGTACAAAAACTTTTCCGATTCACCGACGCGGTCGTTTTCAGTTTTGACGGTGACAGCGCAGGCCGGCGCGCGGCGCGCAAGGCGCTAGATGGCGCCCTGGCCTACGCAAGCGATGTGCGCAGTATCAAATTTTTGTTTCTGCCTCAAGAGCATGACCCGGACAGCTTTATTCGCGCCCATGGCAGCGACGCCTTTGCGCAAGCGGTGGCCATCGCCACACCGCTGAGCCGATTTCTCGTGGAAGCGGCCAGTGAAGGCTGCGACCTACACAGCGCCGAAGGCCGCGCGCATCTGGCCAGCAACGCCAAACCACTTTGGACCGCATTGCCAGAAGGTGCTCTCAAACTGCAATTGCTGGCCGAACTCGCTGACCTGGTGCAACTGAACCCGCGTGAGCTGTCGCAGCTGTGGCTGCCCGGCCCATCGGGCGCGGGGTCTAGCGGCGCGCGTGGCAAACGCGAGGGCAACCATATCCAGGGTGGGCGTAGTGCAAAACCGACCGGGCAAGGCAATTTCAATAGCTACGGTGCGCGATCAGGCAATTCGCTTCGGCCCCGCAGCCGACCAGCCAGCCGGGCCGACCACGCGGCGCGCATCTTGCTGGCGCAAAGTCATTTGTGGGATAGCCTTTCTAACGAAGACCAAAGCATGCTCTGCGAATTACCTGCGCCCTTGGGCGGCCTCTTTGTGTGGATGGAAGGACAACTGCACGAACACGGACCACTTAACTGGACCGCGCTACGCGACGAGTTGGCGGGCCAAAGCTTCCAAGAGCGGGCGCTGCAGCTGATGGATGGTCCGACGGCTCCGTCCAGTCACAGCAAAGAAGCCGCCCTGGATTTGAGCGATGTGCTTAAACGACTTGCCATCGACCGCATCACAACGCAGATGAACGGCTTGGCAGCGGCGATCAGCGATCCCGAAGTGCAGCATCGCTACCGCAGTCTCGAATTGCGAAAAAAATCGTTGACGGACGAGCTGGAATTATTAAAAATGGTATAATCCGTTTTTTTAGGCAAGAGCGACAGCAGCACCTCCGGCACCGGCCACGCAGTGACATTGATCACCTAGGCCACCCGACCGCAAGGGCTGCAATCCAAATGTTCGCCCGCACAGCTTGCCCCAAGTTCCTTTTTTCCGTTTTATTGCCTGCGCCGGTCTACCAGCGTATTGCTTTATTGATGCCACCATCCGATCCTCTTCATCATTGAAGGTTGAACCATGCCAACACCAAAAAACACCAAAGCGGCCAAACCCGCTGCCAAAAAAACTGTGGCAAAAAAAGTCCTACCCGTGAAAAAGACGCCCGCAGCCAAGGCGAAACCGGCCCCCGCTAAAAAGGTGATGGCCAAGCCAGTTAAAGCGGCCGCTAAACCGTTAGCCAAATTCGCCATCAAAACTAAAGCGGCTGCGCCGGCCAAGAAAGTCGCCATCGCAAGCAAGGCAAAAGCACCGCTGACTAAGGCAAAGACAAGCGCCAAAAGCAGTGCCAAAGCAAACCCGAAAAAAATCGTGGTGGTGAAAAACACCAAGGCACCCGCCAAGAAAGCCGTGGCGGCCAAATCGACCGCGAAAATTAATGTAACAATTAGCAAAAAAATAACCAATAAAACACCAGTAAAGGCAAACAGTAAAACACTGAAAGTTTCCAAACCGACAGCCTCGGGCAAAGCGAAAAGCGCTGCGCCCCTCAAGAAATCCCCTGTAGCCAAAGCCAAAGTGACACCTCCCGTCGTGTCCAAGGCGGTTCCCAAGAAATCCATGCCAAAAGTTAGTTCCTCTGTGCCTGTCACCACATCCAAAAAATCCAGCGCTACACCAGCGGGAAAACCCGATAAAGAAACCGCGAAACCTGCTGCCAAAGCCGACCCCAAAAAGGCGGTGACTGCACCCGCCAAAGTGGCCACAGCGGCTTCAAAGACCCCCGCTAAACCCGCTGCCAAACCCGCGGTAAAGCCTGCGCCGAAATCCAAAACCAAAGCAAAGGGCAAGGGCGCACTGGCCGACGGCGACGATACCGATTTATCTGACATTGAAGCGGAGCTTGAAGCCGAGCCGGTAGCGGCAGATAGCGCAGAGAAAGTCAAGCCGCTGCGCATGAAGATCAGCCAAGCCAAGGCCCGCGCGCTGATGAAGGAATTCGGTCTCGAGCAAACGATTCTGTCGGAAGAAGAGAAGGTCAAGCACCGCGTCGCATTTATCGAAATGGTCAAGCTCGGCCGTACGCGTGGTTACCTGACCCATGGCGAAATTTCGGACCATTTGCCCGGCAAATTAGTCGAGACTGAAACGCTTGAAGTCGTGATCTCCATGCTCAACGACATGGGCGTGGCCGTCTACGAACAAACGCCTGACACCGAGACCCTGTTGCTCAACAACAATGTTGCAACCGCCGCGACTGAGGCCGAGGCAGAAGAGGAAGCCGAAGCCGCGTTGTCCACGGTGGATAGCGAGTTTGGCCGCACGACCGACCCGGTACGTATGTATATGCGCGAAATGGGAACCGTGGAGTTGCTAACCCGCGAAGGCGAGATTGAAATCGCTAAGCGCATTGAAGGCGGCTTGATGGCGATGATGGAAGCCATCTCCGGTTCGCCGGCCACGATTGCTGAAATTTTGCGCCTGGGCGAAGACATCCGTGAAGATAAGGTCGTGATCACCACTATCGTGGACGGATTTTCCAATCCCAACGAAGCCGACGACTATGTAGCCGAGGAAGATTTCGATGAATTCGATGCCGACGACGACGACGACGGTAAAGGCGGCTCCAAAGCGCTTACGAAAAAGCTTGAAGAGCTCAAACGCGAGGCCTTGATTCGCTTTGACCGACTACGCGAACTCTTTGAGACCATGCACAAGCTCTACATCAAGGAGGGCCATGGCACGCCGGCTTACATGAAGGCACAGAAGCTTCTGAGCGAAGAGTTGATGACCATCCGCTTTACCGCCAAAGCTATTGAAAAGTTGTGCGACATGGTGCGTGGCCAGGTCGATGAAATCCGCAAAAAAGAACGCGAATTGCGTCGGATTATTGTGGACAAATGCGGTTATAGCCAAGATCACTTCATTGCAGAATTCAGCGGCCGGGACAAGAACGGCAACAAGATTGCCAGTAATTTACTCAATCTCAAATGGATTGAAAAGCAGGCGGCGGCGGGTAAGCCTTGGAGCACGGTGATGGCGCGCAATGTTCCACCAGTGCAGGAAATTCAGCAGCGCCTGATAGACCTTCAAGCGCAAGTTGTGGTGCCGCTGGACCAGCTAAAAGACATCAACAAGCGCATGAACCAGGGCGAGGCGTCCAGCCGCTCGGCCAAGCGCGAAATGATTGAGGCCAATTTGCGCCTGGTGATCTCGATTGCCAAGAAATACACCAATCGTGGCTTGCAATTCTTGGACCTGATTCAAGAAGGCAATATCGGTCTGATGAAGGCGGTGGACAAGTTCGAATACCGCCGCGGCTACAAGTTCTCGACATACGCTACTTGGTGGATTCGCCAGGCAATCACGCGCTCTATCGCGGATCAGGCCCGCACTATTCGCATCCCGGTCCACATGATCGAGACTATCAATAAGATGAACCGGATCAGTCGCCAGCATTTGCAAGAGTTCGGCTTCGAACCCGATGCCTCCGTATTGGCAGAGCGCATGGAAATTGCCGAAGACAAGATCCGCAAGATCATGAAGATCGCCAAAGAGCCCATTTCCATGGAGACGCCGATCGGTGACGATGATGACAGCCACCTAGGCGATTTCATCGAAGACGGTGCCAATACAGCGCCTATGGAAGCCGCCATGCAAGCCGGTTTGCGCGACGTAGTCAAAGATATTTTGGACAGCCTGACGCCGCGCGAAGCCAAAGTGCTCCGCATGCGCTTTGGTATCGAGATGGCCAGCGACCACACGCTCGAAGAGGTGGGCAAGCAGTTTGACGTAACGCGCGAGCGTATCCGCCAGATTGAGGCCAAAGCGCTGCGCAAGCTCAAACACCCCAGTCGTAGCGACAAATTGCGCAGCTTTACTGACACCTTGTAAGCCGGTGAGCGCACACGTCCAGCCTTTTGTGCTGGCCGGCGTCATGGGCTGGCCGGTAGCGCACTCGCGCTCCCCGCTGATTCATGGCCATTGGATGGCCCAGTATGGATTGCGCGGCGCCTATGTGCCCTTGCCGGTACAAGCGGCCCAACTGACGCAGGCCTTGCGCGCGTTGCCAGTAATCGGATTTGCTGGTTGCAACCTGACGATCCCGCACAAGGTCCAGGCTTTGGCCATCGTGGATCACGTCGATCCAATTGCGCGGCGCATTGGTGCGGTCAATACCGTTGTGGTGCAAGAAGACGGCAGCCTGCGCGGTACCAATACCGATGCATTTGGTTATATTGAAAGCCTGCGCGAAGCCCAGCCTGCCTGGGTCGCCGAACAAGGTCCGGCAGTAGTCTTGGGTGCCGGTGGTGCTGCGCGCGCCGTGCTTTGCGCGCTGATTGATGCCGGCGTACCGGCTATCCGCTTATGCAACCGCGATGAGAGCAAAGCCCGGGCGCTCGCCCAAGAGTTAGGGATATGTGTGCAGGCCTTGCCCTGGGCCGAACGGCACGCAGCGCTGCAAGGCGCACACCTGCTCGTCAACACGACCAGCCTAGGCATGCAAGGGCAGGACCCGCTCGACATCCGGCTCGATTTGCTGCCAGAACAAGCAGTCGTATCGGACATTGTGTATGTACCGCGCATCACTCCCTTACTGGCCTCGGCGCAGGCGCGCGGTAACCCGATTGCCGAAGGGCTAGGCATGCTGCTGCACCAGGCGCGTCCGGCATTTGCAGAATGGTTCGGCACGATGCCTAACATGTCAGCCGCGCTCTTGCAAGCGGTTCGCAACAGTTTCTAACCGGTGTTTTCTCGGATGGCATATGCAGGCGCGAGCACTATCATGGAATCATTGAGCGGCCTTATGCCGCCCTCATGTGCCGATGGTAGGAGAACCTTATTTATGTCTGACACCGCGCCCCACGCACTCGGCCCTTTACTGGCGCTACTCGAAGGCCGATTTGCACTGCGCGTTCTTTGGGCCTTGCGTGATGGACAGCCACGCACCTTTCGGGCACTGCAAGAATGCATAGGCGCGATCACCCCGAACACGCTCAACACCCGCATCAAGGAATTGCGCAACGCTTCCTTGCTCACCCATGCGGGAAAAGGCTATTTGCTAACCGCTTTGGGACTGCAGCTCTTGCAGACCTTCGGCGACCTGCCTGGTTTCGCCCAACAATGGTCATCCCTCGCGGGGGCGACATTACCCCAAACTATTACTTCCTAAGGATATTTCATGCATACCAGCCCATCCGGACTGCAATACGAAGACACCTTGCTAGGCGATGGCGATACTGCTGCCGCTGGCCAACATGTGCGAGTGCACTACACCGGCTGGCTATTTGAGGACGGTGAGCAAGGCGAGCAGTTCGATTCCAGCAAAGACCGAGGCGACCCCTTCAGCTTCCGCCTTGGCGCGGGCATGGTGATTCAGGGCTGGGACGAAGGGGTGGTGGGTATGCAGGTAGGCGGCAGCCGCACCCTCATCATCCCGCCCGAGCTGGGCTATGGCAAACGTGGCGCTGGCGGCGTAATTCCCCCCAACGCGACCCTTAAATTCGAGGTCGAATTACTCTCGGTCTGATGCCGGCCCCATGGCCAGGCACACCTGCCCTAGAAAAATGCGCCAAGCGGCCTTGAAATAGGCCGCCGGTGCCCCATGTCTTTCCCAAGACGCTTTTTTAACGGAATTTTTGGTAAGCACATGTCCGATAACGCCTCCCCCACCCCTTCCAACGATTCCCAGCCTGACGCCAATGCGCCGGGCGCAGGAACCGAGCCCGCATTCGATGCCGACCCGTTGACCGTAGCCCAGGCAGATCTGGCGGTTTTGCAAGCCAAAAGCGCCGAATTGGCCGACCAATACCTGCGCGCCAAGGCCGACGCCGAGAACGCGCGCCGCCGAGCAGAGGACGAGATTACCAAGGCGCGCAAATTTGCGGTGGAAAGTTTTGCTGAGAGCCTGCTGCCGGTGGCCGACAGCTTGGAAGCTGGCCTGGCGATTAAAGACGCCACCGCCGCCCAGATTAATGAGGGCGCGCAAGCGACTTTACGCCAGCTGATTGCCGCCCTTGAGCGCAACAAAGTCATTGCCATCAACCCCGAAGCAGGTGCCAAATTTGACCCACACCACCACCAGGCCATCAGCGTGGTGCCCGCCGAACAGGACGCCAACACGGTGGTCACGGTGCTGCAAAAAGGTTATTTGATTGCCGATCGGGTGCTGCGCCCTGCGCTGGTAACGGTGGCAGCGCCCAAATGAACCGGGCCGCGTAAATCAATGGCGTCCATCTCGTAGCAGTCACGTAAGCAATTTGCGCGCCGCGTGACTTGAAAACCGGGGCGCTGCCCCGAACTTGTAAATATCAGTTTTATTGCAATAGCAGGAGTTTCATCATGGGAAGAATCATCGGAATTGACCTCGGCACGACCAACAGCTGTGTCGCCATCATGGAGGGCAATACGCCCAAGGTCATCGAAAACGCTGAAGGCGCGCGCACCACGCCTTCCATCATTGCCTACCAGGAAGACGGTGAAGTATTGGTCGGCGCATCGGCCAAGCGGCAGTCGGTCACCAACCCGAAGAACACGTTGTACGCGGTCAAACGCCTCATCGGACGTAAATTTTCCGAAAAAGAAGTGCAGAAAGACATCGACCTGATGCCTTACAAAATCGCCGCTGCCGACAACGGCGACGCCTGGGTGGAAGTTCGCGGTAACCGCATGGCGCCACAGCAGGTCAGTGCCGACATCTTGCGAAAAATGAAGAAGACCGCCGAGGACTACTTGGGCGAAGAAGTGACCGACGCGGTGATTACAGTGCCGGCCTATTTCAACGACGCTCAGCGCCAAGCCACCAAGGACGCGGGCCGTATTGCCGGTTTGGATGTCAAGCGGATCATCAACGAGCCCACCGCCGCGGCCTTGGCCTTTGGAATGGACAAAAACGAAAAAGGCGACCGCAAGATCGCGGTATATGACTTGGGCGGCGGCACGTTTGACGTCTCCATCATCGAAATTGCCGACGTCGATGGCGAAAAGCAATTCGAAGTACTCTCCACCAATGGCGACACCTTTTTGGGTGGCGAGGATTTTGACCAGCGCATCATCGACTTCATCATCGCCGAGTTCAAAAAAGACCAAGGCGTGGACTTGTCCAAAGACGTGCTGGCCTTGCAACGCCTCAAAGAGTCGGCAGAAAAGGCCAAGATCGAGCTTTCCAGCAGCTCGCAGACCGACATCAATTTGCCCTATATCACTGCAGACGCCACCGGGCCAAGGCACCTGAACATCAAGCTCACACGCGCCAAGCTCGAAGCCTTGGTCGAAGAACTGATTGAGCGCACGATTGCGCCCTGCCGTATGGCTATCAAAGACGCGGGTGTGAGCGTATCGGACATCCATGATGTGATTCTGGTCGGCGGCATGACCCGGATGCCCAAGGTGCAGGACAAGGTAAAAGAATTGTTCGGCAAAGAGCCGCGCAAGGACGTCAACCCCGATGAAGCCGTGGCCGTAGGCGCTGCTATCCAAGGCCAGGTGCTATCTGGTGATCGCAAGGATGTATTGCTACTTGATGTGACGCCGCTGTCGCTGGGTATCGAAACCCTGGGCGGTGTGATGACCAAGATGATCACCAAGAACACCACCATCCCGACCAAGTTCGCACAGACCTTCTCGACCGCTGATGACAACCAACCAGCGGTGACAATTAAGGTTTTTCAGGGCGAGCGCGAAATGGCATCGGCCAACAAATCGCTGGGCGAGTTCAACCTCGAAGGCATCCCGCCCTCGCCGCGCGGAACGCCGCAAATCGAGGTGTCTTTTGACATTGACGCCAACGGAATTTTGCATGTCGGCGCCAAAGACAAAGGCACAGGCAAGGAAAATAAAATCACCATCAAAGCTAACTCAGGTCTGACCGAAGCCGAGATCCAACAAATGGTGAAAGACGCCGAGCTCAATGCCGCCGATGACAAGAAGAAACTCGAAGTCATCCAGGCGCGCAACGAAGCTGAAGCCAATATGCACAGCGTGAAAAAGAGCCTGACCGAGCATGGCGACAAACTTGATGCTGGCGAGAAGGAAAAAATTGAAGCTGCGATCAAGGATCTGGAAGGCGTGATCAAGAGCGACGACAAAGAAGGCATCACCTCCAAGAGCGCGGCCTTGATGGCAGCCAGCCAGAAGCTGGGTGAAAAAGTCTATGCCGATATGCAAGCAAAACAAGCTGCCGAGAGCGCCGCCGCCGGTGGTGGTGGTGGTGGTGCAGAGCAAGCCACTAAACCCACCGACGACAATGTGGTGGACGCGGAAGTCAAGGAAGTGAAAAAGGGATAAACCCGCAGCAGCCTTGGCTGCTTGAAAAACCGCCGCGCTGAACCCGTCTCGGAGTTCAACGCGGCTTTTCTGTTGTTACGGAGCCCGCAATAGCCATGGCCAAAAGAGATTTTTACGAAATTTTGGGGTTGCCCAAGACCGCTTCGGACGAGGAATTAAAGAAGTCCTACCGCAAGCTGGCGATGAAGTTCCACCCGGACCGCAACCAGGGCGAAGCAGCCAAGGAGGCGGAAGTCAAATTCAAAGAGGCTAAAGAGGCCTACGAGATGCTGTCCGACCCGCAAAAGCGCGCTGCCTACGACCAGCATGGCCATGCCGGTGTAGACCCCAATATGCGCGGCCCCGGAGGCGAAGGTTTTGGCGGCTTTGCCGAAGCCTTTGGTGATATTTTTGGTGAGATGTTCGGCCAGCAGCAGCGTGGCGGACGTGGCGGACGCCAGGTGTTTCGCGGCGGCGATCTGAGCTACGCGATGGAGATGACGCTAGAGGAAGCGGCCAACGGCAAGGATGCGCAAATCCGCATTCCCACCCACGAAAACTGCGATGTCTGCGCCGGTGCAGGCGCCAAGCCCGGCAGCCAGATCAAGAACTGCGGCACCTGCGGCGGCGCGGGCGTGGTGCAAATGCGCCAGGGCTTTTTCAGCGTTCAGCAAACCTGCCCTACCTGCCGCGGTGCCGGCAAAATCATCGCCGAACCCTGCATCGCGTGTGCAGGGCAGGGCAAGCTCAAAAAACAGAAAACGCTGGAAGTCAAAATCCCTGCGGGTATCGATGCGGGCATGCGCATTCGCAGCGCCGGCAATGGCGAGGCTGGCACCAATGGCGGGCCACCCGGCGATTTATATATTGAAATCAGGCTCAAGAAACACGATATTTTTGAGCGCGACGGGGACGACTTGCATTGCACCGTTCCCATAGGGATTGTTGCCGCCGCGCTTGGCGGCGAGATAGAAGTGCCGACGCTGCAAGGCAAAGCGGCTATCGACCTGCCGGAAGGCACCCAGTCGGGCAAACAATTCCGTTTGCGCGGCAAAGGTATCAAAGGCGTGCGTTCCAGCTACCCTGGCGATTTGTATTGCCACATCACGGTTGAAACGCCGGTCAAACTTAGCGAGCACCAGCGCAAACTGCTGCGCGAACTCGACGAGTCCTTCCGCAAAGGCGGCAGCAAACATTCGCCATCGGGTGACAGTTGGACCGATCGCTTGAAAAGCTTTTTCAGCTGATCCATAGCCGCACACGCGAATGGCCGGGTCCCTTACTACCCCACCGCCTAAGCGCTATTTAACGGCGGCTTTTTATCTGTTTGTCGATCTGCCTGACTGCGCGCAGTTCAAAACGCCGCTGCAAGCACTCTGTGACGCTGAACAGGTGAAAGGCCTTATTTTGCTAGCCCCCGAGGGCATTAACAGCACGATAGCCGGCCCGGCGAAGGGCGTGCAAACGGTGCTGGGATGGCTACGCGCCCAGGCCCAATTTGCCCTTTTACAGCATAAAGAATCCTGGTCGAGCAAAGCGCCGTTTCGCCGCATGCGGGTGCGCATCAAAAAAGAAATTGTCACTATGGGCGTGCCGGGTTTGCGTCCGGCGAGTCAGGCGGGGCGCTATGTCAGCGCGCAGGACTGGAATGCTTTGATCGCCGATCCGGATGTGCTGCTGGTGGACACCCGCAATGACTACGAAGTGGAACTTGGCAGCTTTGAAGGCGCCATCAACCCCGGCATCCGGAGCTTTGCGCAATTGCCCGCATGGCTGGTGTTGCAAGGCCTCTTCGATCCGGCCAAGCCGCGCAAGGTGGCCATGTTTTGCACTGGCGGTATCCGCTGTGAAAAGTCCACCGCCCTTTTGCGCAGCCAGGGCATGCAAGAGGTTTATCACCTCGAAGGTGGCATCCTGAAATACCTGGAAACCGTAGCCCCCGAGGTCAGCCGCTGGCAAGGCGAATGCTTTGTGTTTGACGAGCGCGTGTCGGTGGCCCATGGCGTTCAGACCGGTAGCCACCAACTGTGCCGCTGCTGCCGCCAGCCCTTGCCCCCGGGCGCTCTGGATTCCATCCAATATGAGCCCGGTGTTAGCTGCCCGCGCTGTTTTGGCCTGACCAGCGAAACCCAGAAAAAAAGCGCACGCGAGCGGCAACGGCAGTGGGAACGCGCCAAGGCTAAGGCGGCATCGCAAGAAAGTACAGATGGCGAAAGTACCGATAACAACCACGCCACCAAAACCGGCCATGTCTGAAAGCCTCCTGCCGGTCCTCTACTCTTTTCGCCGTTGCCCCTATGCCATGCGGGCGCGACTAGCTTTGAATGCCAGTGGAATCGCAGTAGAACACCGCGAAGTCGAACTCAAGAACAAGCCGGCGCGAATGCTGGCCGTATCGTCCAAGGGCACCGTGCCTGTGCTGCTACTGCCAAATGGCAGCGTCATTGAAGAGAGCCTGGATATCATGCGCTGGGCTTTGCAGGTGCAGGACCCGCTGCACTGGTGGCCGCACGAGCCAACGCAATTGACCGCAACCTTGGCTTTCATAGAAGAAAACGACGGACCGTTTAAGTATGCCTTGGACCGCTACAAATACCCGCATCGTTTCGGCTTATCCGATGGTGATACATGGCGCGACGTGGGCGCTAAGTTTCTCTTGCGATTGGAGGCGGTTTTGGTGACGCAGCCGCATCTAGCGGGCAAGCACTGGGGTTTGGGCGATGCCGCGTTGGCACCTTTTATCAGGCAATTTGCGCACACCGACAGGGCCTGGTTTGCCATGCAGCCCTGGCCGCATCTGGCCCGCTGGCTGGCGGAGTTTGAAGCCTCGGCGGCGTTTGCAGCCATCATGCAAAAACACACCACTTGGATCGATCAGTCCTCGTCGGACTAAACCCATCCGAGCTTGCCGGGAACTATGCGAGTTGGGCGCGGGTTAGGCGCGGCCCGCGCCGCCAGCCCGCTTATTCGACCTTGGCAGCCTTCAACAGTTTTTGCACGTACTCGGCCCGCTCATTGGCCATAACGGCATTGATGACTTGCTGTTTGCTCGCATCAAATGTAGGCACTTTGTATTTGCGCTTGGCATCGAGCTTGAGCACTTGCCAACCTTCTTGGGTTTGAATCGGCAAAGCGGTGACGCCACCCACGGCCATATTCGCCACGACGTTCGAGAGCAAGGAGTTAATCTGATTCATCAAGAGCCAACCCAGGTTTCCACCGCCCTTAGCGCTCGGATTAATGGATTTTTCGGACGCTAATTTATCAAAGGCTGCGCCGTCTTTAGCCGCCTTGATGACCGCTTTGGCTTCGGCCTCTGTGGCGGTCACGATATGGCTGATTTGATATTCCTCTGCATCGGCTAACAAGTCGGCTTGGCGCTTGTATTCGGCACGCAATTTTTCGTCCGAGGGTTTGATTTTTTCATTTTGCTTGGCGACCAATAGTTCGCTAAGTAAAGCGTTTTGCTGCAAAGCCATTTGCGCCTTGATTACCGGTTCTTTGTCCAGGCCCTGCCTGCGCGCTTCCTGTGCCAGCACTTCGCGCGTTACCAATTCATTACGCAGTTGGTTGCGCAAGTCCGCGCTGTCCGTGGCACCCTGAGCCAGCGCATTGCTGATCAGCACATCCATCAACTCCGATCCCAACTTGACTCCGTTAACTGTAGCTACCGGTTTGGCCGTATCGGCAGCATGAACCGCCATCACCATGCAAGCGCACAGACCAGCGAGTAAGAGTTTTTTACGGGTAATCATGGAATACACCTTACGGGATTTGAGTTTCAACAATCGGCGTGGATATTAAGACAGCAGTTCCGCATGCAAGCTATCAAGCTCGAATCACTTAGGCAACTCAAAAAGCTTCCAGAGCTAACGCTGTCACCGCATCGGCGCCATCCACAATGCTGTCCCGCAAGCCAGGCACTTTGGTAAGGATGTGGTCGGCATAAAAACGCGCGGTGCTGATTTTGGCCTGCATGAAATCTTTATCAATACCCGCCGCCCATTGCGCCTGCGCCACCAGCAACGAGCGGCCCATTTGCCAACCGGCCATCAAATTACCAGCCAGCATCAGATAAGGCACGCTTCCGGCATAGACCGCGTTGGGGCTGGCTTTGGAGTGTCCGGCTACGAAGTCCACCACTTCTA
>CAMDHL010000003.1 GCA_945898105.1 Comamonas sp. lk
GCCGCTTCTTTGCCGGCCAATCGATCCAATTCGGCACATACATCGGCCATGCGACCGGAAATGACCATGCGCCCGCCCGAAGCGCGGCCTTGACTATCCACGATACGCAAGACCCTTAATGGTCGTTGGCTCGCTGGCGTGCGGGTGGCGGTCGTCAGCGGTGGCGACGCGTTGGTTGAGGGGCGAAGTACAAGCACCTTGGCTTGATAGGGCGGGGCACTTGAAATAGCGGTTTGCTTTGCGGGAGCTGGGCGACCTTGAAGCCAGTCTGCCAAGCGGTAGAGGGTGGCGGAGACTTTGGGCGTGTTGATTAGGATGCGCATGGTGTCCTTTCAGGGGTCGGTGTTTACATCAGGATGGTGTTACGGATCAGGCCGACCGCCAGTCCTTCGATCTCAAATGGCTGGCCTGGCTCGACCACAATGGTTTGGAAATCTGGGTTTTCCGGGTGCAGTTCAATCAGATGCTTGTTGCGCCGGAAACGCTTGACTGTGACTTCTTCGCCGATTCGGGCCACGATGATTTGGCCATTTTTCGCTTCTTTGGTCGATTGGACGGCCAGCAAATCGCCGTCCATGATGCCGGCATCGCGCATGGACATTCCGCGTACTTTGAGCAGGTAATCAGGCTGGCGTTGGAAAAGGCTGTTTTCCACGTAATAAGTCTGGTCCACGTGCTCCTGTGCAAGTATGGGCGAGCCGGCGGCCACGCGTCCGATCAGCGGCAAGCACAATTGGGCTAGGCCGGGGAGTGAGAGCGAAAATTGCTTGGAGCGGGTGCTTTGGATGTCACGCAGTGACTGCCCGCGCAAACGGATGCCGCGGGAGGTGCCGCTGACCAGTTCTATCATGCCCTTGCGTGCCAGCGCCTGGAGATGCTCTTCGGCCGCGTTGGCTGACTTAAAACCCAGCTCGGTGGCGATTTCAGCGCGGGTGGGCGGTGCGCCGGTTTGTGCAATCGCGGTTTCTATGAGCGTGAGAATCTGCTGCTGGCGGGCAGTGAGTTTGGGGGTTTCTAGCATACGGACTCCTTGAAGGTGGTCAGAACAGGCTGGGTTTGCAAACAGACTGTGAAATTACACAGTAACTGTATTTTTATCCAGTTTTTATTAATTTGCAAGGATTTTTTTGCTATGGCAGATTCCATCGTCTTTTTGGGCACTGGCGGCACGATTGCCGGCAGTGCATCGGGCGCCCAGGACAATCTTTCCTACACCTCGGGCAGGGTTGCCTTAGGCGACTTATTGGCCGACTTACCCGGTTTGCCCGAGCGTTTGGCAGGGCGCGAAATGCTGCACGAGCAAGTATTCCAAGAGGACAGCAAGGACCTGGATCCAAGCCATTGGCAGCTTCTGGCCGCGCGTGTTGGACAACATTTGGAGCGTCCGTCGGTCGGGGGCGTGGTGATTACCCACGGGACCGATACGCTGGAGGAGACGGCATTTTTTCTGGCCCGAACGCTGCCTGCCCGCTTGTTGGCTGCCAAGGCAGTGGTGCTAACTTGCGCCATGCGCCCGGCCACGTCTATGTCGCCTGACGGCCCGCAAAACCTGCGCGACGCCACGGTGGTCGCCTGCGATCCAGGGGCGCACGGCGTCATGGTGGTGTGTCAGGGCGAGGTGTTCGATGGTGCCCAGGTGCAAAAAAACCACCCCTACCGGCTCAATCCATTTGACGCAGGAGACTATGGTGTGGTGGGTGTGGTGGAGGAAAAGCAGTTGCGGCTACTCGGCGGCTGGCCCCGCCCGGTGCCAGATCGGGCAATCAACACTTTGATGAGGATGCCTGCTTTGCGTCAGGCCTTTCCAAGGGTGGAAATCGTTTTTAACCATAACGGCGCCGATGGCGCTATCGTGCGGGCACTATGCGCGCCGCCGTCGCCAAGCGATCAACCCGTCCAGGGCATCGTACTGGCAGGCACCGGCAATGGCACGGTTCACAAGGCACTGGAAGCGGCGCTGCGACAAGCTCAGACCCAGGGCGTGACGGTGGTCCGCACCACGCGGTGCGCGCGTGGCCGGGTGTTGCCTCGCGCCGACGGACGCGGCGACGAGTTCCCGATCCTGGAATTAAGCCCGATCAAAGCCCGGATTGAGTTGATGCTGCAATTAGTCGCGCTTCAAACCCTGATCTAGAAGCTGCTAGTGGACAGCAGAACGCATAGGCAAGCGTGAGCAAACCGCGCAATGACGCCCTAGCTGCCTGTCTTGAAGGGCGGGCCGACCAAGCGCATCCCGGCTTTCAGGCCTTTTTTCATAAACCAGCCCTGGTTGACTTCCAGAACAAAGCGCACCGGCTTGGCGGAACAGTGCGATTGGGTGGTTTGCGGCTGCATGTCCTCTAGGTTGATCACCGTGCCGTCGTCAGCGACAAAGGCGGCCGTGAGAGGAATCAAGGTGTTTTTCATCCAGAAACATTGCTGCTTGGCCTCGGGGAAGACAAACAACATACCTTCGTGCTGCGGCATCTCTGCGCGGTACATCAAACCAGTGGACTGTTGCGCTGGTGTACTGGCAACTTGCACTTCGACTTGATGGAATCCGACGGTCAGTTTGGTGCGCGGCAAGCCGGTTTGGGCTTGGTCTTGCGCCAGCAGCTGGCCTAGCGGTGCCAGAAAACTCGTTGAGATCAGGAGGCGGATTAGAAGGTTCATGGCGCAATTGTGCGCTAGCTTGGGAGTGCAAGACGCTTAAAAAAAGGGGTTTCTAAACGGCGCGACGGGCGGTCGCAGTGTGCATGCAACGCCCGCACCCATCTTGATTTATGACAGTATCGCGTAAAGGTTTGTGTCTAAAATTGGCCGGCGAAGACAGGAAAAGCCGGTGAACCCCCGGGTAAGCAGGCCTTGCAGGCGGTGATACACCGTCTGAATCATTATCAAAGAGACTCAATTCATGTACCAGCACATCAAAATTCCCGCCCAAGGCCAAAAAATCACCGTTAACGCCGATTTTTCCCTGAATGTCCCCGACGAGCCCGTCATTCCCTACATTGAGGGTGACGGCACTGGGCTGGACATTACGCCCGTAATGCTCAAAGTGGTGGATGCGGCCGTCGCCAAATGCTATGGCGGCAAGCGGAAAATTCATTGGATGGAGGTGTATGCCGGTGAAAAGTCCACCAATGTCTATGGCCCGGACGTTTGGCTCCCTGAAGAAACCCTGCACGCCATCCGCGACTATGTGGTCTCTATCAAAGGGCCCTTGACCACGCCGGTGGGCGGCGGTATCCGCTCCCTTAACGTGGCTTTGCGCCAGGAACTTGATTTGTACGTTTGCTTGCGGCCCATCCAATATTTCGACGGCGTTCCCAGCCCAGTCAAAGAGCCGCATAAGACAGATATGGTCATCTTCCGCGAAAACTCGGAGGATATTTACGCTGGTATCGAGTTCGAAGCCGAGTCAGACAAGGCCAAAAAGCTAATTAAATTCCTGACCGAGGAAATGGGCGTCAAAAAAATCCGTTTCCCCAATACCTCTGGTATCGGCATTAAGCCTGTTTCGCGCGAAGGCACCGAGCGCCTGGTGCGCAAAGCCATCCAATACGCGATTGACAATGACAAGCCCAGTGTGACCATCGTTCACAAGGGGAACATCATGAAATTCACCGAGGGCGGTTTCCGCGATTGGGCCTATGGTTTGGCCCAAAAAGAATTCGGCGCCCAGCTGGTCGATGGCGGGCCTTGGTGCAAATTCAAAAACCCCAGGACGGGGCGTGAAATCACGGTCAAGGACAGCATCGCAGACGCATTTTTGCAACAGATTCTGCTGCGTCCGGCCGAATACAGCGTGATTGCCACTCTCAACCTCAACGGCGACTATGTTTCCGACGCCTTGGCAGCCCAGGTGGGCGGCATTGGCATCGCCCCGGGCGCCAACCTTAGCGACACTGTGGCGATGTTCGAGGCGACCCACGGCACCGCGCCTAAATATGCAGGTAAAGACTACGTCAACCCCGGCTCCGAAATTTTGTCAGCCGAAATGATGCTGCGCCACATGGGCTGGAAAGAGGCGGCTGATTTGATCATCAGTTCCATGAAAAAATCTATTTTGAGCAAGAAGGTCACTTATGACTTTGCCCGCCTGATGGACGGTGCGACCCAAGTTAGCTGCTCTGGCTTTGGCAAGGTCATGATTGACCATATGTAAGGGCTTTCGGGCGCGTTGCCCTTATAGGCAAGCTTGCCAAAACGCCTGTTGCGCATCTGCGCCGCAGGCGTTTTTTCTTTCGCGGGCTTGAATCTGGCTCCTGCTGCTCCAATTACCCTTGGCACTGCGCTAGGATGTGCGCACCGATAAAATAGGACGATGGCGACTACCCCACCCAAACCGCCGAGGGAACTTCCCCGGCAGACCCCAAAACGAGACGACGGCGGCGGTGCCATCGTTCTGGAGCGCCTGCCGCAGAAAGTGCAGCCGCCGTCCATGCATCAAGTTCTGATGCTGAATGACGATTTCACCCCTATGGAGTTCGTAGTGGGCGTGATTCAAGAATTTTTTTCCAAGGATTTGGCCACAGCGACCCAAATCATGTTGAAAATCCATATTGATGGAAGAGGGGTTTGCGGGGTGTATACCCGCGACGTAGCGGCCACTAAGGTGGACCAAGTCATGGATGCTGCCCAGAAGGCGGGGCATCCCCTGCAGTGTGTAAGCGAGCCTGTGGGCTAACAGGCGATAGGACGCGTTGAGGGGTGGCGACCGCCGAGGCGGCCTACCAACTATGAACAAATGAATACGATGAAGGAACAGTCATGATCGCCCAGGAATTAGAAGTCAGCCTGCATATGGCCTTTGTCGAGGCCCGCCAGCAGCGACACGAATTTATTACGGTGGAGCACCTCTTGCTTGCTCTGCTGGACAACCCCAGCGCCGCCGAAGTCTTGCGCGCATGCTCGGCTAATGTCGATGAGTTGCGAAAGTCCCTGACCCATTTCATCAAGGACAACACACCTCAGGTGGCTGGAGTGGATGAGGTGGACACTCAACCGACCCTAGGCTTCCAGCGGGTGATCCAGCGCGCCATCATGCACGTGCAGTCCACAGGTAGCGGCAAAAAAGAGGTGATGGGTAGCAATGTGCTTGTCGCCATTTTTGGTGAAAAAGATTCTCATGCGGTGTATTACTTGCATCAGCAGGGCGTCACCCGTCTGGATGTGGTCAATTTCATTGCCCATGGGATCAAAAAGAGTGATCCGCCGGAAGCCGCTAAAGGCAGCGAAAGTGGCCCAGAGGCTGAAGAAGCATCCAGCGAGAAAAATGAAAAAGCCTCGCCTTTGGAGCAGTACACCCAAAACCTGAACCAGCTGGCCAAAGAGGGAAAGATCGATCCCTTGATCGGACGCGAGTACGAGGTTGAGCGCGTGATCCAGATTTTGTGCCGTCGCCGCAAAAACAATCCTCTGTTGGTTGGCGAAGCGGGCGTGGGTAAAACCGCGATTGCTGAGGGCTTGGCCTGGCGCATTTCCCAAAAAGACGTGCCGGAAGTGCTGGCCGATGCAGTGGTTTATTCCTTGGACATGGGCGCACTGCTCGCAGGTACCAAGTACCGGGGCGATTTCGAGCAACGCCTTAAAGGCGTGCTCAAGTCGCTCAAAGACCGCCCCAACGCAGTGCTTTTCATTGATGAAATCCATACCTTGATCGGCGCCGGCGCCGCGTCCGGCGGTACCCTAGACGCATCCAACCTGCTTAAGCCTAGCCTGAGTTCGGGACAACTTAAGTGCATTGGAGCCACCACATTCACCGAATACCGGGGTATTTTCGAAAAAGACGCCGCTCTGTCGCGCCGTTTCCAGAAAGTGGATGTGGTCGAGCCAACGGTCGAGCAGACCGTGGAAATACTCAAAGGGCTTAAGTCTCGCTTTGAAGAGCACCATAAAGTCAAATACGCAGTAGCTGCTTTGCAGGCTGCGGCTGAGCTGAGCGCGAAGTACATCAACGACCGGCATTTGCCCGACAAAGCCATTGATGTCATTGACGAAGCCGGTGCCGCCCAACAGATTCTGGCGCCCAGCAAGCGCAAAAAGACGATCTCGAAGACAGAAGTCGAGGAAATCGTGGCCAAAATCGCTCGGATTCCCCCGGCTAATGTTTCTAACGATGACCGCGGCAAGCTAAAAACTTTGGACCGCGACCTGAAAAGCGTGGTGTTTGGTCAGGATAAGGCGCTCGATGTGCTGGCTTCGGCGGTCAAGATGGCGCGCTCCGGGCTGGGGCGTTCGGACAAGCCGATCGGCAGTTTCCTGTTTAGTGGCCCCACCGGCGTGGGCAAAACCGAAGCGGCAAAGCAATTGGCCTACATCATGGGCATTGAGTTGTTGCGCTTTGACATGAGCGAGTACATGGAGCGCCATGCGGTCAGCCGCTTAATTGGCGCCCCTCCGGGCTATGTGGGGTTTGATCAGGGTGGTTTGCTGACCGAGGCGGTCACCAAAAAGCCCCATTGCGTACTGCTGCTGGACGAGATTGAGAAAGCGCACCCGGACATTTTCAACGTGCTGCTGCAAGTCATGGACCACGGTACTTTGACCGACAACAACGGACGCAAGGCCGATTTCCGCAATGTGATCATCATCATGACGACCAATGCGGGTGCCGAAACCATGAACAAGGCCACGATCGGCTTTACCAATCCCCGCGAAGCGGGCGATGAAATGATAGATATCAAGCGTTTGTTCACCCCGGAGTTCCGCAACCGGCTCGATTCGATTGTGGGCTTTAAGGCGCTAGACGAAAACGTCATCCTACGGGTAGTGGACAAGTTCTTACTGCAACTGGAAACTCAGTTGGCCGAAAAGAAAGTGGAGGTTACCTTTACCGACAAGCTGCGCAAGCACCTTGGAAAAAAGGGCTTCGACCCGCTCATGGGCGCTCGCCCGATGCAGCGTCTTATCCAGGACACCATACGTCGTGCATTGGCGGACGAATTGCTGTTTGGGCGCCTCACAGACGGTGGCCGATTGACGGTCGATCTGGACGACAAGGACGAGTCCAAAACAGAGGTGTTATTGGACATCCAGCCATTGCCAAAGCGCGAAGGCCGGTCCAAGTCCGAAGAGGCCGCGGCCACCTGATGTAAACTTAGCAGGCTTTGCTGGGCTCGGGTACGAAAGTGCTCTGGACTGTGAAGTTAATCACAAACCGGTTCCATCAAGGTGTTCCTGCGAGGTGCTTGGCACTGAGCATGAAAAATCGAACCGGATTTAAGACCAAACCTTTGGAGTTTTTATGTCAGTTACTATGCGTGAAATGCTGGAAGCGGGCGTCCACTTTGGACATCAAACCCGTTTCTGGAATCCCAAGATGGCCCCGTTTATATTCGGCCATCGCAACAGAATCCACATCATCAACCTGGAAAAATCGCTGCCGATGTTCCAGGAGGCGAGCAAATTTGTTCGTCAAATATCTGCCAAGCGCGGCACCATTTTGATGGTCGGCACGAAGCGTCAGGCGCGCGATACCGTGGCCATGGAAGCCAAGCGCGCCGGCATGCCTTTTGTTGACCAGCGCTGGCTCGGCGGCATGTTGACCAACTTCAAGACCGTCAAAACATCTATCAAACGCCTCAAGGACATGAAGATCGAGCAGGAAGCCGGTCTTGATGCGATGAGCAAAAAAGAACAATTGATGTTCGCCCGTGAATTGGCTAAGCTGGAAAAAGACATTGGCGGTATTCAGGACATGGCGACTTTGCCCGATGCAATTTTCGTGATCGATGTGGGCTACCACAAGATTGCAATTGCTGAAGCGCGCAAACTGGGCATTCCGCTTATTGGTGTGGTGGACTCTAACCACTCGCCAGAGGGTATTGATTACGTGATTCCCGGTAACGACGATTCCTCTAAGGCCGTGACCTTGTATGCCCGCGGTATTGCCGATGCGGTACTCGAAGGCCGCGCCAATGCGGTGGATGACCTAGTCAAAGCCGTGGTCGCCGAGGGTGAAGATGAGTTTGTAGAGGTTGATGAGGCCGCTTAACAGCGCGCGCAACCCTTTAAAAGGGGGCTTGATAGCCCCTTTTTTTTAGTAAAGAAACCGATTAATTTGTTTACGGAGTAAAGAAATGGCAGCAATTACTGCAAGCATGGTCGCCGAACTGCGCGGCAAAACCGATGCCCCCATGATGGAATGCAAGAAAGCCCTTACCGAGGCCGAAGGCGATATGGTCAAGGCCGAAGAACTGTTGCGTGTGAAATTGGGTAGTAAAGCCGGTAAAGCCGCTGCCCGTGTTACGGCGGAAGGCGTGGTCGCCACTGCCAGCGAAGGCGCTGCCAGCGCGATGATCGAAGTCAATTGCGAAACCGATTTCGTGACCAAGAACGACAGTTTCCTGGCCCTGGTTAAGGGTGCGGCACAGTTAGTCGCCCAGCACAATCCAGCGGACCTTGCGGCGCTGGGAGCCTTGCCTTTTAGCCAGGACGGTTTTGGTCCGACCCTGGAAGATGTGCGCAAAGGCCTGATAGGGAAAATCGGTGAGAACATGACTTTCCGCCGCTTCAAGCGTTTTGCATCAGCTGCCAAAGTGGCCTCCTATTTGCATGGTACGCGTATTGGTGTGATCGTTGAATTCGATGGCGACGCAGTCGCAGCCAAAGACGTGGCGATGCATGTGGCGGCGATGAAACCGGTGTCTCTGTCCAGTGCCGATGTGCCTCTTGAGCTGGTGGAGCGCGAGCGTTCTGTAGCGGCAGCGAAGGCTGCCGAAGATGCGGCAGTGGCGACAGCCGCTGGCAAACCGGTGCAATCAGCTGAAATTGTGACCAAACGGATTGAAGGCGGTGTGCAGAAATACCTCAAAGAGGTCTCTCTGCTGAACCAGACATTTGTAAAGAATGACAAGCAGACGGTCGAGCAAATGCTGAAGGCCTGCGCTACTACCGTGCATGGTTTTACCCTGTATGTCGTGGGTGAAGGCATCGAAAAGCGAGTGGACGATTTCGCCGCCGAAGTCGCCGCTCAGGTCGCTGCCGCTAAACAGGGCGCCTAAACTGCGCCGTGCCGCCATGACTTTGATGGTCATTGATCGAATTGGCGCATGGCGGCGCCACAATACTTTATAACCTGCCGCACCCGGATGCCGATATGACCCAGACCAAGCCCGCTTACAGTCGACTTTTGTTGAAGCTGTCCGGCGAAGCCTTGATGGGTGATGACCAATTTGGGATCAATCGGGATACGATTGTCCGCATGGTTGACGAAATTGCAGACGTGACCCGTTTGGGCGTTCAGATTGCGGTAGTGATTGGAGGCGGAAATATTTTCCGTGGAGTCGCCGGCGGTTCGGTGGGCATGGACCGCGCAACTGCTGATTACATGGGCATGCTGGCCACCGTGATGAATGCCTTGGCACTGGGCGACACCATGAACAAAGCAGGTCTGACTGCGCGTGTCATGTCTGCCATTGGTATTGAACAAGTGGTCGAACCCTATGTCAGACCCAAAGCCCTGCAATATTTGGAAGAAGGCAAGGTGGTGATTTTTGCCGCTGGAACCGGTAATCCATTTTTCACCACCGATACCGCTGCCGCCCTGCGTGGTGCTGAAATAGGAGCACAAATTGTGCTAAAAGCCACTAAAGTGGACGGCGTTTATGACGCGGATCCGAAGAAGGTGCCAGGCGCCAAGCGCTACGCTAGTCTGACCTTTGACAGTGCAATGCAGCAAAATCTTGGGATCATGGACGCAGCGGCTTTTGCCCTGTGCCGGGACCAAAAGTTGCCCATCAAAGTCTTTTCTATCTTCAAGCACGGCGCCCTTAAGCGCGTGGTCATGGGCGAGGACGAGGGCACGCTGGTGCATGTTTGAATTATTGGAGTGTTGAATATGACGATCGCAGACATCCGAGGCCATATGGAAGGCAAGATGGACCAGTCCATCGCCAATTTCAAAAATACCTTGACCAAGGTGCGAACCGGGCGAGCCAATCCGGCCTTGCTTGATACGGTTCATGTGGAGTATTACGGTTCCATGGTGCCCCTGAGTCAGGTAGCCAACCTCAATTTGATTGATGCACGCACGATTGGCATCCAGCCCTGGGAAAAGGGCATGGGTGCGAAGATTGAAAAAGCGATTCGCGAGAGCGACCTGGGTTTGAACCCGGCTTCAATGGGAGACTTGATCCGCGTGCCCATGCCGATGATGACTGAGGAGCGCCGCAAGGAATTGACCAAAGTGGTTAGAAGCGAGGGCGAGAACGCCAAAATTGCGATACGTAATTTGCGCCGTGAAGCCAATGACGCGGTCAAGAAGCTCGAGAAAGACAAAGTGGTGTCCGAAGATGAGCAAAAGCGTTCCGAGGCGGACATCCAGAAATTGACAGACCGCTACATCGCAGAAGTCGATAAGTTAGTGGCCGCCAAAGAGCAAGAAATAATGGCCGTTTAGGCCTGGCAACGATGACTAAAGAGGCGCTTGCAAATGATTTTTAAAGCGCCCATGTTCGCTGCAGCGTCTGCGCCGTGAGGTTTTCCGAGCGCGCCAAGCCATGCTGAAGCAACGAATACTCACCGCAATAGTGCTTTTGGCCTTTTTAGTGCCAGCCGTTATGGCCGATGACCCTAGCGCTTTTGTGCTGCTGAGCGCGGTACTTATTGCCGCCGCGGGCTGGGAGTGGTCTCGTCTTTGCGGGTGGCTGCCTTGGGCCTCCCTTATCGCTGGGGTGGCCTGTCTGCTGGCATGCTTGTTTTTCTGGTCATCAGGGGGTACGCAGCAACCTTTACCCCTGCTTTGGTTGATGATGAGTACGGTATGGGTGTTGACTGCCGCCGGCCTCCTAAAAGGGGGAGTTCCCCTATGGTTACAGGTGCCGGCGCTTGTTCGGTGGCTGACCGGAATCATCGCCTTGTTTGCTGCATGGGTGGCGCTGGTTCAAGCGCGAGCCATGGGGATCAATTTTCTTTTTTCCATCTTTTTTCTTGTGTGGGGCGCGGATGTAGCCGCCTATTTCTGCGGGCGCCTTTGGGGAGGTCGATGGATCGGCCGCAAGCTGGCGGCGCAAATCAGTCCCGGGAAAACATGGGAGGGCGCATTGGGCGGTTTTGCCGTCGTCTTGCTGCTTACCTATGCGTGGCAGTACCTCGAGGCGAGTGGCCAATGGCTTGGTCCAAGCCTCTATGCCCGGTTGGCATTACATGGGCCGGTTTTTCTAGTGGTTTCGGTCGCATTTTTGACAACTATGAGCGTAGCCGGTGATTTGTTGGAATCACTCTTTAAACGGGCCGCAGGTGTGAAGGACAGCAGCCAGTTATTGCCGGGCCACGGCGGTGTGCTAGACCGCATTGACGCTCTCTTGCCGGTGCTCCCATTGGCGATGTTATTGTGCGTTTTATAGCGGAGTGGTAGCAATGGAGTCCAAGATTCAATCCGTCAGCATCCTTGGTTCCACAGGGTCTATTGGCGTTAATACGCTGGACGTGATAGCGCGCCAGCCAGCGCGCTATCAGGTTTTTGCCTTAACAGCCCATAGTCGGGTCGACCTGATGACCGCCCAGTGTGTGCAATTTAGGCCACGTTTTGCGGTAATGGTCAGTGAGCCGCATGGTCGTGAACTAAAGCGGGCGTTGTCTGAACTAAGTTTGCCAACCGAGGTTTTATGGGGCAGTGACGCCTTGGACCTGGTAGCGGCGCACGAGGATGTGACGACGGTCATGGCGGCCATTGTGGGGGCGGCCGGTTTGGCTTCGTGCATTGCCGCAGCATTGGCCGGCAAGCGTCTATTGCTTGCCAATAAAGAGGCCCTAGTGGTGGGAGGCGCCTTTTTCATGGATGCAGTTGCACGCGGTGGTGCCAGACTTTTGCCCATTGACAGCGAGCATTCGGCCATCTTCCAGTCCTTGCCCGAAAACCCCCAGTCTTGGCCGACAGTTATTGACAAAATTATTCTCACAGCTTCAGGTGGTCCGTTTCGAACGCGTGACCCAGCCACGTTTGACCGCGTTAGCCCCGAGGAGGCTTGTGCCCATCCAAACTGGGTCATGGGGCGCAAAATCTCCGTCGACTCGGCGACGATGATGAATAAGGCGCTAGAGGTTATCGAGGCGAAGTTCCTATTTGGTGTGGACGCCGCTCGGATTGAGGTGCTGATTCATCCGCAAAGTGTGGTGCATTCGATGGTTCAATTTGTAGATCACTCGGTGGTGGCGCAACTCGGGACGCCCGACATGCGTGGCCCTATCGCCTACGGCCTGGCCTGGCCAAGCAGGCATGTTTCGGGGGCAAGCGCGCTGGATTTCGCCAACTTGTCGGCCTTAAGCTTTGAGCCGTTTTCAAGTGGCGGCCACCCACAGCGCTTTCCTGGCCTAGGACTGGCATGGGAAGCGCTTGCGGCTGTGCCTGGAACTACAGCCGTACTGAATGCTGCCAATGAAGTCGCTGTTGCTGCCTTTTTGGAGAAGAAAATCCGCTTCGACCAGATACATTTTGTCAATCTGGAGGCTCTGCAGCGTTTTGTACCGGTGCAGCCGGCTAATCTAGGAGACTTACTTGCTATTGATCAAGAGGCTCGCGGGCACGCGCGGGCAGCGATTGCGACATGGGCCTAAGTCGAACCCTTATCCCGCTATGATGTCGGACAGTTACCTTGGCGCCCGATCTGAACCGTTGGGTAAAAGGAACGGTACCCTTTTTGCTATTTGACTATGCATCATCACTTCTTCTCTTTCATACGCTGTTTCGCCGCCTTGTTCTTGGTTTTAAGCAGTCAGTTAGCCTTCGCCATCAGTCCTTTTGTGGTCGAAGATATCCGCGTCGAGGGATTGCAACGCGTTGAGGCTGGAACGGTTTTCGCATCTTTGCCGGTTCGAGTTGGTGATACTTATTCTGATGACACTGCCGCCGCTTCCATTAAGTCGCTTTTTGGTTTAGGGCTTTTTAGCGACGTTCGAATCAGCGTGCAAGGATCGGTTCTCTTGGTATCTGTTGCTGAACGTCCAACCGTTGCAGAAGTAACTTTTAGTGGAACGAAAGAGTTTGACAAGGATGTACTGGTCAAGGCACTTAAAGAGGTTGGTCTAAGCGAGGGGCGCCCCTTTGATAAATCGCTATCGGATAAGGCGGAGCAAGAACTCAAACGACAATATATCAACCGAAGCATGTACGCTGCGGAGATAATTACCACCGTGACGCCCGTAGAGCGTAATCGTGTGAACTTGAGTTTCGCGGTCAGCGAAGGCGAGACGGCTAAGATCAAATCAATCAAAATCATAGGTAATAAGGCGTTCTCGGAAAGTACCTTACTGGATCTTTTTGATTCCGATGCAGGCGGTTGGTTAAGTTGGTATACCAAGTCTGATCGTTATGCCCGCACTAAGCTCAATAGCGATGTCGAGACTCTGCGCGCTTACTACACGTCCCGCGGTTTCGTAGAGTTTTCGGTGGACTCTACGCAGGTGGCGATTTCCCCAAATAAGCAGGATATAAGTATCACGATCAACGTTACCGAAGGCGAGCGTTACGTTGTTTCTAAGGTTAGTTTGGAGGGTAATTTTCTTGAAAAAGAGGCCCAATTCCAATCACTTGTTGCGATTCGAGTGGGCGAGTCCTATAACGGCATGGACGTGAGTCAGACCACAAAGGCCTTCACTGATTTTTACGCCAACTTCGGCTATGCCTTCGCGCGCGTGGAAGCGCAAACAAAAATTGATCGCAGCACGAATCGGGTCGAGGTCACCCTTAAGTCGGACCCCTCTCGAAGGGTCTATGTCCGAAGAATAAATATTGCAGGGAACGACACAACGCGTGACGAGGTGGTACGCCGTGAATTTCGTCAAATGGAGTCGGCGTGGTATGACGGCGATAAAATTCGCGGCTCCCGTATCCGTATCGATCGACTTGGTTATTTCAAAGATGTATCGGTCGAGACCGCAGAAGTGCCAGGTTTCCCAGATCAGGCAGACCTTCAAGTAACCGTAGTGGAAAAGCCTACGGGCAGTCTTTCCTTGGGAGCTGGTTTTTCGAGTGCGGATGGATTAGGCCTGAGCTTAGGATTTAAGCAGGACAACGCCTTTGGCTCAGGAAATTCCATGGGAGTCGAGGTCAATACCAGCAAGCTCAATACCACTTACGTTTTGAGCACTACGGATCCTTATTTCACTCAGGACGGCGTGTCGCGTAGTTTGGATCTTTACTATAGGACCACCCGCCCATATGCTGACGTTAACAGCTACGCATTGAGAAACGTGGGAACGAGTGCGCGTTTTGGCATCCCGTTTTCGGAAAGCGATACCATTTATTTAGGAGCCGGCTACGATCAAACGACCATCGTGCGGGGTACGTTTTTGCCCCCTGCCTATGAACTTTTTACCAGTGATTTTGGTGGTGACACAGCCTCAGCGATACCCTTGACTGTAGGTTGGGGCCGTGATTCGCGTGACAGCGGATTGGTGCCAAGTTCGGGAAGGTTGCTGCGCACCAACGCTGAATGGAGCGTTGGGGGTGAGTTAACCTATGTGCGTGGTACAGCGCAGGTCCAGCAATTTTTCCCAGTAAATAAGCGGGTGACGTTGGCATTTAATGGTGAACTTAACCTTGGTACGCCCACCAATGGTAAGGTTTACCCTCTATTTAAAAATTATTATTCCGGTGGTATCGGCTCTGTTCGCGGATTTGAACCGGGCAGCTTGACAACTGCACTGCAGCGCTCGCAGTTGGCAGTGGCTACGGGTGGCAATAAAAAGATGACTTTCAATTCAGAGGTTTTGTCGCCTTTGCCCGGTGGTGGAAATGATAGGACACTGCGTATGTTCGCTTTTTTTGATGCGGGCGGCATTTATGGGCCCGACGAAGATATCAGCTTAGGGGATTTGCGATCGTCCGTGGGTGTTGGTATCAGCTGGATTTCCCCCGTGGGCCCTTTGCGCTTGGCCTATGCCAAACCTCTAACTAGCTTCGATGGCGATAAAATGCAATCACTGCAATTCACAATTGGGACCACCTTCTGATGAAATTCACATATCAAATCCTTGTTTTCGCGCTGCTTTCGGGTGGTTTTTTATCTTCTGCTTCGGCGCAAGAATCTAGACTTGCCTATATAAATACCCAGCGCATAACCACCGAATCTGCGATTGCCAAGGCAGCACAAACTAAGTTAGAGCAGGAGTTTTCAAAGCGTGGCAAGGAACTGGCGGACCTGCAGCAGGCCTTGAAGACCTTTAGCGAAAAGTTTGACCGCGACGCCCCGACGCTCACCGAGTCGCAGCGGGTGGCGCGGCAAAAAGAAGGTGCGGAGCTGAACCGAGATTTGCAGCGTAAGCAACGTGAGTATCAGGAAGACCTCAATGGCCGGCGGAATGAAGAATTGCAGCAAGTGCTTGAAAAGGCCAACAAGGCGGTACGTAAAGTTGCCGATGACGAAAAATACGATTTAGTAGTTCAGGAAGTGGTCTACAGCAACGGGCGCCATGACATTACAGACAAAGTGCTGAAGCTCTTGAATACACCGGGCGCCAAGTAAGCTGGAACGCTCGTACTTGAGTGCCTGACATACGCCTGCACGACATCATTGCAGCACTCGGAGGCGAGCTGCACGGGGATGGCAACACGCTAATTAAGGCCTTGTCCCCTTTGGAAAGCGCTGGCCCTGGGGCGCTCAGTTTCGTCAGCCACCCTAAATATCGGCAAGGACTAGCGCTGTCCAGCGCCGCGTGCGTTATTGTTCCCCCTGATCTTAAAGATACCGCGATGCTGCGGGGAGCCTGTATTGTTTCCGATGCTCCCTATCTCTATTTTGCGCGCCTCACACAATGGTGGCGTAAGGCTCTTGATGCGCAGCGTGAACCGCCCATTACCCAGGGCGGCGTGCACCCCAGTGCAGTGGTCGATGCTCTTGCCTTTATTCATCCTAGTGCAACTGTCGGGCCATTGTGCGTCGTCGAGCGTGGCGCGCGGATTGGCGCTAACACGCACCTGCGCTCTAGGGTGACGGTGGGTGAATACTGCACCATCGGCCAAAGCTGCCTGGTGCATTCGGGCGTGGTGATTGGCGCTGACGGTTTCGGCTTTGCGCCGGACGGAGATCGCTGGGAAAAAATTGAGCAATTGGGTGCGGTTTCTATTGGCGACGATGTGGAAATCGGCGCCAATACCTGCGTCGATCGCGGCGCCCTGCAAGACACGGTGATCGAAGATGGTGTGAAACTGGACAATCTGATTCAGGTCGGGCATAACGTGCGCATCGGGCGTAACACAGCTATTGCAGGCTGCGCGGGTATTGCCGGAAGTGCGGTCATTGGTCCGCAATGCACGATTGGCGGTGGAGCGATTGTGCTGGGGCATTTGGAAATCGCAGCCCACGTGCATGTTTCGGCCGGCACTTTAGTCACCAAGTCAATTAGTAAGCCTGGGCATTACACCGGCATTTTTCCGCTCGATGAAAATGCCAATTGGGAGCGTAATGCTGCCTCGCTGAAACAATTGCATCGCCTACGCGAGCGCATAAAACTACTCGAAAGTGAGCTCAAGAAATGATGGACATCCACCAGATACTTAAACAATTGCCGCACCGCTACCCATTTCTGATGGTCGATCGCGTGTTGGAAATCGATAAGGGCAAGACCATCAAAGCCTTGAAGAATGTGACTATCAATGAACCCTTCTTCGAGGGGCACTTCCCGCACCGACCGGTGATGCCCGGCGTGCTGATGCTCGAAGCGCTAGCGCAGGCCGCAGCTTTGCTGGCTTTCGATGCGCTGGACGCTTCGCCTGACGACCAATCGGTTTATTACTTTGCTGGGATTGACAGTGCGCGTTTTAAGCGCCCGGTTGAACCGGGCGACCAACTACTTCTGGAAGTCGAATTACTGCGTATGAAAGCCGGAATTTTTAAGTTCAAGACCCGCGCTAGTGTGGCCGGTGAGACGGCGGTAGAGGCCGAACTGACCTGTGCCATGCGCACCATTGCACCCAAGGATTGATATGAGTGGTATTCATCCCACCGCCTTGGTAGATGCGGGCGCTGAGCTTGACTCGGATGTAACGGTTGGCCCTTACACGGTGATCGGTCCGCATGTTCGGATCGGCTCTGGCACAAGCATCGGACCGCATTGCGTCATTGAAGGGCACACCACCATTGGCCGAGACAACCGAATATTTCAGTTCAACTCGCTAGGCGCTATCCCGCAGGACAAGAAATACGGCGGCGAGCCTTGCGAGTTGATGATCGGCGACCGCAATACCATTCGTGAATTTTGTACCTTCAATATCGGTTCGCCCGGCGACTCAGGTGTCACCCGCGTCGGTGATGACAACTGGATCATGGCCTATGTTCACCTTGCGCACGACTGTCAGGTCGGCAACAACACCATATTTGCAAATAATTCGCAGCTGGCAGGGCACGTTCACGTCGGCGACTGGGTGATATTGGGTGGCTTCACGGTAGTTCACCAATTTGTCCGTTTGGGTGCCCATAGCATGACGGCTATGTGTTCGCTGCTATTTGCGGATTTACCGCCCTTTGTGATGTGTCAAGGTCAGCCCGCTGCTGCGCGTTCTATGAATTACGAAGGATTGCGCAGGCGTGGCTTCTCGCCAGAGCGCATAGCTGGCGTCAAGGCGATGCACAAGGCTCTATACCGTCAGGATCTAAGCCTGGAGGCGGCGCAGACGCAGATTGAAAGCATCCGCGACGCGCAGCCCCAATGCGAGCCGGACGTACGCATGATGAATGACTTCCTCAAGCAGACCAATGCCCAGCGCGGCATTGTTCGCTGACCGTGAACCAACCGCCCGCCGCGCTAAGTTCAATGGCCATTGTGGCGGGTGAAGCCTCCGGAGATATGTTGGCTGCTTTGTTATTGCAGGCGCTGTATCAACGCTGGCCCGGCGTACCAACTTTTGGCATAGGTGGCCCAGATATGGCCAAGCAGGGCTTTGAGGCTTGGTGGCCGCACCACAAATTGGCAGTGCATGGGCTGGGTTGGGATGTGTTGCTGCGCTACCGCGAGATTGTCGGAATCCGCAAGGATTTATTTAAGCGCTTGGCCGATCAACCGCCATCGCTTTTTATCGGTGTCGATGCGCCTGATTTCAATCTTGAGCTTGAGGCCAGACTGCGTGCGCGCGGAGTCAAAACCGTGCACTTTGTTTGCCCCTCGGTATGGGCCTGGCGCGCCGAGCGTTTGCTCACCATGCGCCGCAGCGTGGACCATGTGCTGTGCCTGTTTCCCTTTGAACCGGCAATACTCGCACAGCACGGCATTGCCGCCACTTATGTGGGCCACCCACTAGCGCAAGTTATTCCAATGCAAGTGGACCGTGATGCTGCGCGACGGCAGCTGGGGCTAAGGCCAGAGGACGATGTACTGGCCCTGTTGCCAGGCAGCCGCCGCTCTGAAATCCGTCATCTGGCACCCTTGTTTTTCCAGGCCGCTGCACTGATTGCAAAGGCAAGGCCGCAGGTGAAATTCTTGCTGCCCGCAGCGCCGGGATTGGAGGCCTTGGTTGGCCAGGCAGCGCACGACAGCCATATGGCTGAACGGGTGCAGATTGTTTCCGGCCAATCGCACACCGTTTTAGCCGCCTGCGATACCACCTTAATCGCCAGCGGCACCGCCACCTTGGAGGCGGCTTTGTTCAAGCGCCCCATGGTGATCGCCTACCGCATGGGCGCATTGAGTTGGCATTGGATGCGCCGCAAACGTCTGCAACCCTGGGTAGGTTTGCCTAACATTTTGAGTGGGGAATTTGTAGTACCCGAGTTTTTGCAGGACCATGCGACGCCCCACGCGCTGGCGGAGGCCTCCTTGCATTGGCTCGATTGCAAGGCCTCAGACTCTGCCGTATTGCGCCAACTTGAAACGCGCTTTGTTACTTTGCACGAGAGCCTGCGACGTGACACCGGCGCGCTGGCGGCCCAAGCAATCGACAATATGCTCCATGCTTAAGCTGACCGGCCCTGTTCAAACCGCCCTCCAATGGGAGGCCGGCGGCCTGGTGGCCGGCGTAGACGAAGCCGGCCGAGGCCCCTTGGCCGGACCGGTGATGGCTGCTGCGGTCATCCTGGATGAAAAGCATCCGATTCGCTACCTGGCAGACTCCAAAACGCTGACGGCTAAGCGGCGCGATTTTTTGTTCGATGAAATCCGCGCCAAGGCCTTGTGCTTTTCGGTAGCGCAGGCTTCGGTTGACGAGATCGACGAACTCAATATCTTGCAGGCTACGCTGCTTGCCATGCGCCGCGCGGTGCAGGGCCTGCGTTTGCCACCCAAGCTGGTGCTGGTCGATGGGAATCGCATCCCGGTGTTGGACATTCGCGCTGAAGCCATTGTCAAAGGCGACAGCAAAGTGGCAGCTATTTCCGCGGCGTCCATCTTGGCTAAGGTCAGCCGCGACCGCTGGTGCGCCCAATACCACCAGGAATTTCCGCACTACGGTTTTGATGCACACAAAGGTTATCCGACGGCCGCACACCTGGCGGCGCTGCGTGCCCACGGGCCTTGCCCGGAACACCGTAAAACCTTCGGGCCGGTGGCCGCGCTGTTAGTGTGATTACGCCGCAGTTCATCACTTCGCGCGATAACCCGCAGCTACGCGCTTTGCGCAAACTCGCCGGCGACAACACCAGCTACCGCAAATCGGGGCAGGTATGGGTAGAGGGTGAACATTTGTGCGGTGCAGCTTTATTGCGTGGGGTGCAGCCAGCCATGGCGGTTATCGCACAAAGTTTGTGGGCCGATGGCTTGTCGCCTTGGGCCGGAAAGGCGCCAAGCATGCTGGTGCTGCCCGATGCATTGTTCAAAAGTATCAGCGCGCTCGAGTCACCTTCCGCTATAGGATTTGTCCTGGATTTACCTGTGCAGGGCGCGTTGGATATGGCTGCGGCTACCGTGGTGCTGGACCGCGTGCAGGACGCTGGAAATGTGGGGTCAATCTTGCGCAGCGCTGCCGCCTTTGGCTTCAAACAGGTGATCGCATTGCGCGAGACGGCAGCGCTCTGGTCACCCAAGGTATTGCGCGCTGGAATGGGTGCGCATTTCGGCTTGACCTTGTTCGAGGGTATGGACGTGGGCGCGCTCGATAGCTTGCAGATTCCATTGGTGGTCACCAGTTCCCATGCGGGCGCGCTGATACAGAAAGCGCACTTGCCATTTCCCTGCGCCTGGGTGCTCGGGCACGAAGGGCAGGGCGTCTCCCCCGCCTTATTGGCGCTTGCCGCTCTGCAGGTGCGCATAGGCCAGCCCGGCGGAGAGGAGTCGCTTAACGTCGCTGCGGCCGCCGCCATCTGCCTGCATGCCAGCGCTGCGGGCTCAAGCGAGGCCTAAGCCCGCGTGCCCCGCCGACCATAGGGTTTTAAAAAGCCCTCGGTTAGAATGAGCGGCTTTCCGGAACCCGGCGTCTCCCAAGCGCTTCCAAAGCACCATCCCCTATCAATCACAGCTGCCAGAAGTCTCTTCTGGGCGCTTGGGCGCACCCGTAAACGACTCGGAGAAGCCCGTGCTTTTGTCTCTCAAGGGAAATACCCCTCTTGCTATTTTGGCGCTCGCTGATGGCACCGTATTTACCGGCCAATCCATAGGCGCAGCCGGTTCCACTCTCGGTGAGGTGGTCTTCAATACTTCCATGACGGGTTACCAGGAAATCCTGACCGACCCCAGCTATTGCCAGCAAATCGTGACGCTGACCTACCCCCATATCGGCAATTACGGTACAAACGCGGAAGACGTCGAATCCGCCCGCGTTCACGCTGCCGGTCTGGTGATCAAAGATCTGCCACTGGTGGCCTCTAATTTCCGCAGTACGCGTGACCTGACCACCTATTTGCGCGACCATGGCACCGTCGCCATTGCCAATATAGATACCCGCGCACTGACGCGCCATTTGCGCGAGCACGGTGCTCAAAACGGTTGCATTCTTGCGCTACCAGCTGGACAAACCCCGGATGCTGACCTGATTGCAAAAGCCGTCCAATCGGCACGCAGCGCACCTTCGATGGCCGGTTTGGATTTGGCGAAAGAGGTATCCACCAAAGCCACTTACACCTGGTCGCAGGCGGAGTGGGCTTTGGGTGCTGGTTATGCACAAGCTGATGCAGCCCGCTTCCACGTGGTGGCTTATGACTTCGGTGTCAAGAGCAATATTTTGCGCATGCTGGCAGCGCGTGGCTGCAAGTTGACGGTAGTGCCTGCACAAACCTCAGCCCAAGCAGTCCAGGCCTTGCAGCCGGACGGTGTTTTTCTGAGCAACGGACCTGGCGACCCGCAGCCTTGTGCGTACGCGATTGCGGCAGTAGCGCAACTGATTGAATCCGGTGTTCCTACATTTGGGATTTGCTTGGGCCACCAGATCATGGCGCTGGCCTCGGGCGCCAAGACTTTTAAGATGAAGTTCGGGCACCACGGCGCCAACCACCCGGTCAAAGAGCTGTCCAGCGGCCGTGTCAGTATCACCAGCCAAAACCCTGGCTTTGCCGTGGATTCGGACTCCTTGCCCACCAATTTAAGCGCCACCCATATCAGCCTGTTTGACAGCACGATCCAGGGCCTAGAGCGTACCGACAAACCGGCGTTTTGTTTCCAGGGCCACCCAGAGGCATCGCCGGGGCCGCATGACATTGCCTACTTGTTTGACCGATTTATCCGGGAGATGGAGGCGCGCGCGTGAGCTTTTACGGTGTGACCGACTTGTGGTCCTATGTGATCGGCGCTATCGGCATTATTTTGTTGCCCGGCCCGAATTCACTTTTTATTCTGTCGGTTGCCACGGTGCGTGGTGTGCGGCCTGCCTACCGGGGTGCGTTCGGCGTATTTCTGGGCGACATCGTATTGCTGGCACTCGTAGGCCTGGGGGCAGCGGGCTTGATGCGCAGCTACCCCGAGTTGTTCATGATCGTGAAATATGCAGGCGCCGCCTATTTGGCCTGGGTGGGCGTACAACTAGGGCGCAGTGCGCTGAGCTCCGCCCGGGGCCGAGTCCAAGCGCCCGAGGGTGAGCCCGAAATGCCTGCGCACCTTGCCAGCCCTTTTCGTAGGGCGTTGCTTATTAGCGTGCTCAACCCCAAAGCGATATTGTTTTTGCTGTCCTTTTTCGTGCAGTTCATCGACCCGGCCTATCCCCAGCCCTGGGTGCCCTTTCTGATTTTGAGCGCCATCGTAATGACGTGCAGCGCGGTGTACCTCAGTTGCCTGATCTTTGCCGGTGCGCGACTGGCTGCAGTCTTTCGCCGTCGCCAAGTTCTTTCCGCCGGTTTGTCCAGCGCCGTAGGCGCCTTATTTGTGTGGTTTGGCGTGAAGCTGGCCGGGGCCAGTTTGACCTGACAAGGAATTGGGTGCTGAGGGTGCGCAAGCGAATTCACCGCCATTGAAAAGAATTTGAAAGAGTTAAGAAAATATGCCAAAACGTAGCGATATTCAAAGCATCCTGATCATTGGAGCAGGCCCCATCATCATCGGTCAGGCCTGCGAGTTTGATTACTCCGGCGTGCAGGCTTGCAAGGCTTTGCGCGAGGAGGGCTACAAAGTCATCCTTATCAACAGCAATCCGGCCACCATCATGACTGACCCGGACACCGCCGATGTCACTTACATCGAGCCGATCACTTGGGAAACGGTGGAAAAAATTATCGCCAAGGAACGCCCGGATGCCATATTGCCGACGATGGGCGGGCAAACCGCGCTCAATTGCGCGCTGGACCTGTGGCGTCAAGGCGTGCTGGATAAGTACGCGGTGGAGCTGATCGGCGCCACGCCCGAGGCGATTGATAAAGCGGAAGACCGACTGAAGTTTAAGGATGCGATGACCAAAATCGGCCTGGGCTCTGCACGCTCGGGCATCGCACACAGCATGGACGAGGCCTGGGTGGTACAAAAAACCCTGGGCTTTCCTACCGTGATTCGGCCCAGTTTTACCCTGGGTGGAACCGGCGGCGGTATCGCTTACAACGCGGAAGAATTCGAGACCATTTGCAAGCGCGGCCTAGAGGCCTCGCCGACGAAGGAGTTGTTGATTGAAGAGTCCTTGCTCGGCTGGAAAGAGTACGAAATGGAGGTTGTTCGCGACAAAGCGGACAACTGCATCATCGTGTGCTCAATTGAAAATCTGGACCCCATGGGCGTGCACACCGGTGACTCGATCACCGTTGCGCCGGCCCAGACTTTGACGGATAAGGAATACCAAATTCTGCGCAATGCTAGCCTAGCGGTCTTGCGCGAAATCGGGGTGGACACCGGGGGCTCGAACGTGCAGTTCGCCATCAATCCGGACGACGGGCGCATGGTAGTGATTGAGATGAATCCGCGCGTTTCACGCTCGTCCGCGCTGGCCTCCAAAGCCACCGGTTTTCCAATTGCCAAAGTAGCGGCCAAATTAGCCGTTGGCTACACCTTGGACGAATTGCGCAATGACATAACTGGCGGTGCCACCCCCGCCAGTTTCGAACCCAGTATTGACTACGTAGTTACCAAGATTCCGCGCTTTGCATTTGAAAAATTCCCCGCCGCCGACAGTCGCCTCACGACCCAGATGAAATCGGTAGGCGAGGTGATGGCCATGGGTCGCACCTTTCAAGAATCCTTCCAGAAAGCCTTGCGCGGGTTGGAAGTGGGCGTGGATGGCATGAACGAAAAAACTCAGGACCGCGAGGTTTTGGAGCGCGAATTGAGCGCCCCCGGCCCCGAGCGCATCTGGTACGTTGGCGACGCCTTTGCCCAGGG
>CAMDHL010000004.1 GCA_945898105.1 Comamonas sp. lk
CAGAGGAGACAAGACATGAAACGTTTTATCACCGCCATGGCGATTGGGACCTTGGCTTTCGCCGCCCAGGCTAACCCTTCAGGCACTTTCCGACAGGCCCACGAAGTGGGTTTTGGCAATGCCTCGGATGTGGACCCGATTTCCAAAGGCCGGGTGTTTGCCATCACCGAAAAAATCATGAATCGCCTGGTACGTCCCGGCATGGACGGCAAGCCTGCACCCGATTTGGCGCTCAGTTGGTCGTCCAACGCAGCGGCTACCGAATGGACCTTCAAGCTGCGCGAAAACGTCAAGTTCCACAACGGCAAGGCCTTTACTTCGGCCGACGCCATGTATTCTTTAAAGCGCGTGCTGGACCCGAAAATTGCATCCCCAGCACGCGGCACCGTGTCCATGATTAAAGAGGTGGAGGCGCCGGATGCCAAAACCCTCAAACTGATACTCACGACTCCGTTTGCCGATATGCCACTGGTATTGACGGACTACCGGCTGATGATGGTCCCTGATGGTTCGGGCGACACCATCAAAAATACCGGTATAGGCACCGGCCCCTTCAAAATCGAAAAGCTTGACGCGCAAGGCACTACGGTACTGGTCGCCAATAACGATTATTTTGACGGCCCACCCGGAGTGGCCAAGATGGAAATTATTGGTATCCCCGATGAGCAGGCCCGCTTTCAGGCCTTGATGGGCAAGCAAATTGATCTGATGCAAGGCATTACCCGCCAGCAGCGGCAGTTGCTTGAGCGCAGTGGTAGCTTCTCGCTCAATGACATTCCTACCGGCAACTGGCGCGGCATCGTTTTCCGTACCGATACCAAACCTTGGGACGATCCGCGCGTGCGCCGTGCGGTGCGCATGGCGGTGGACCGCAAAGGTATGGTGGACTTGGCCGCCGGTGGCGCTGGTGTAATCGGATGTGATACCCCGGTCGGCCCTAAAGACCAGTACCGCTCCACCAAAACTTGCGCGCAAGATATTGCGGGCGCTAAAGCATTGTTGGCTGAGGCAGGCTACCCGAACGGCATTGACCTGGAACTACCGGTCAGCACTTTGCAGGACGTGTGGCCGGCCATGGCCGAGGCCTTCCAGCAGCAAGTAGCACCGGCTGGTTTCCGCGTGAAAATTTCACAAGTGCCCTCCGACGGTTACTTCAATGAAATCTGGATGAAGCGCCCGGTCAGCATGACCCGCTGGAATGACCGCCCGGCAGACACCTCGCTTAATGAGGTCTACCGTAGCACCGCCAAGTGGAATGAAAGCTACTTCAAAGACGCAAAATTTGATGCCATTCTTGACGCTGCTCGTGCCGAACTCAATTTCGACAAGCGTCGCGCCAAGTACATTGAAGCGCAAGACTATCTGTGGGCCAACAGCGGCACCTTAGTCGGTTTCCATGCCACGGTCATTACCGCTACCACGGCCCGTGTGAAAAACTTTGACCTGGTGGAGAACATGGGTATCCGCTGGCACAAAATTACCGTGGACTAAGCCCACTGGCTGATTTGCCTACCCAACTTAGCGGAGCCTGCAAGTCCTAAGGGTCTGGCAGAGCTTTGGCTAGCCCGACCATGTTCAAGCTTTTATTGCGCCGCATTTTGCTCGGTGGCCTCACCGTGGCCATCGTGTCGCTGATTATTTTCGGCGCTGTAGAAATGCTGCCGGGGGACGCCTGTACCGCGCTACTCAGGCAGGACGCGCAGGGCGACACCTTGCGCGTTTGTCGTGAGGAACTGGGCTTGGACAAACCGGCCACGGCGCGTTATCTGGATTGGATGGCCGGTGCCGTCAAGGGCGACTTCGGTCTTACCGCGCACCGGAACAAAAAGGTCAGTGAGCTGGTGGGCGATCGGCTTAAAAATTCTTTGCTACTGGGGCTGTGTGCACTGGCCCTTGGCGTGCCATTAGCTTTTGCTTTAGGCATTGCCGCGGCGCTTAAGCGCGACCGCTGGCTGGATTTAACGGTGTCCTCGCTCGCCATTGCTGCGATGACGATTCCAGAGTTCGTGTCCGCCACCCTATTGATTCTGGTTTTCAGCGGCTGGTTGGGTTGGTTGCCCGGCATCGTGACGGCCTCGGCCAATGCGCCGGTGTCCGCATTTTTTCCTGAAATTATTTTGCCTGTCGTGGTGTTGGCGATGGTGATGACGGCGCATATTCTGCGCACCGTGCGCTCTAGCATGCTGGAGGTGCTTGATAGCGACTATGTGCGCATGGCCACGCTCAAAGGCGTACCGTATCGGCGTATGATTTTGCGCCACGTGCTGCCCAATGCTTTGTTGCCGGCCATTAATGTGGTGGCGTTGACCGTGGCCTGGTTGCTTGGCGGCGTGGTGGTCATCGAAACCGTGTTCAATTACCCGGGCCTGGGCCGCTTGATGGTCAGCGCAATTTCCGACCGCGACCTAGGCCTGGTGCAAGCGATTGCGCTTATCGTTTCCACCGTCTATGTGCTGGTAAACCTGAGTGCCGACATTCTCAGCTTGCTGGCTAATCCGCGTTTGCGTACCTCGATGGGACGCAGCCGTTAAGACCATGCGTGGCATATTGCACACTCTTAAAGAAGTGGCTGGACGGCCCTCGGGCGCCATTGGTTTGGCACTGGTTTTGTTGCACATCGTCATTGCACTTTGCAGCCCTTGGGTGGTGCCCTACGATTTCAAAGCCATCAGCGCAATCGACATCCTCACACCGCCTGATGGCAAGCACTGGTTCGGCACCGACCAGATGGGCCGCGATGTGCTGACGCGCACCTTGCTGGGCGGACGCGAGGCCATACTGGTTACCGCAATAGCGACGCCGCTAGCCGTTTTTTGGGGTGGCTTGCTGGGCATTTATTTGGGACTGGCTGGCGGCAGGCGCGACGACATCATCATGCGCGTGGTAGACGCATTTTTGTCGCTGCCCTGGATTTTGAAAATGCTGTTGCTCATCGTTACCTTCGGCAATGGTATTCATGTGTTGATTCCCACCTTAGCCTTTTTTTATGGGATTCCGGTGATCCGCATTGCGCGGGCAGCCGCCCATACGGTAGTGGCGCGCGACTATGTGCTGGCGGCACGTGCCCGGGGTGAGAAGCGCATCACCATCATCCGGCGCGAATTGCTACCCAATGTTCTGGACGCGCTGATGGTCGAAGGCGCCATGCGCTGGTCTTGGATGTTGTTGGCTTTTAGTTCACTCTCTTTTTTGGGCTTTGGTGTGTCCCCTCCCACGCCGGATTGGGGCCTAATGGTGGCCGACTCGCGTACCTTTTTGCCCCTAGCGCCCTGGGCCGGTTTATTTCCTATTGTGTTCTTGAGCTCCCTGATTATTGGCATCAACATGCTTGCCGATGCACTGGCCAAGACCCTGGGCGTGGACCGTGCGCAAAAGGCCCCGATCTGATATGTCACAAGAGGCCATGATCGACATCCGCGACCTGAGCGTCGGCTTTAGTGGAAGTGACGGCCGGGCGCGTGCCGTGCTGCGCAATATTGATTTGCAGATTCAGGCCGGCCAAAGCGTTGGGCTGGTGGGCGAGAGCGGCTCGGGCAAGAGCACGCTAGCCTTAGCGGCAATGGGCTATCTAAAAACCGGCTTGTGCGTGTTTGGTGGCAGCGCATATTTTTGCGGCACCGACATGTTCAGCCTTGAAAGGCAACAGTTGCAAGCCTTGCGCGGCGGCAAGATTGCATTAATTCCGCAAAACTCTGGCCAATCGCTTACCCCCACTATGCGCATTGGTGCACAAATGGCCGAAGCCCTGGCCTTGCATAGTGCGTTACCCGCCGCAGCCCATAGTCAGCGCAGTCTCGAATTACTACATCGAGTGCGGCTGCCAGATCCGCAAGCGATATTGACGCGGTATCCACACGAACTTTCGGGCGGCCAGCAACAAAGGGTGGCGATTGCGATGGCGCTGGCCGGTGAACCTGCGGCCCTGCTGCTTGATGAACCGACCACCGGCTTGGATGTCACTACGCAAGCGCACATCCTGGAGTTGCTGCGCGAAATTAATGCGCAAAGCGGCACAGCCATGGTCTATGTCAGCCACGATCTGGGCGCTATCGCCCGAGTCTGTGATCGTGTGGTCGTCTTGTACGCCGGTGAGGTGGTGGCCGATGGCAGCGCCCGCTCGGTTTTGCGTGCACCCGCCCATCCCTATGCCCATGGTTTGTTAGCGTCGATTCCGCGTCTATCTGATGCGCGCATGCCTTCCGCGCTGGACGGGTGTCCCCCCGCACCGGGTGACGCTGGCCCGGCCTGTGCTTTTGCGCCGCGATGTGCATTGGCAAGCGAACGCTGCCGCAACGAGCGACCGCAACTGCGAGTTCTCACCCGTGGCGAGCAAGTGCGTTGTCACTTTGCAGAGCAAACCGCCACCATTACGCGCGCCGAATCGCGCCTAGCGCGTCCTGCTCAGCAAAGCCAGGTGCAGGCGCTGACCTTGGAAGAGCTAGGCGTCAGTTATGCGCTGCCCAAATGGTGGGAGCAGTTGCTAGGGCGCACGCATGCTGCCAGCCTTACGGTGCAGGATGTGACCCTTCAATTGGGACCCGGCGAAACCTTAGCACTGGTAGGGGAGTCGGGCAGTGGCAAGTCCACCATCCTGAAAGCGCTGGCCGGCCTGCTGGCACCTGCGCAGGGCCGCATTGCGTTTAGCAATGAAGCGCCACTGGGTGCCGAGGTCGAGCAGCGCAGCGCAGTGCAGTTGCGCAAAATCCAGTTAATCTTTCAGAATCCGGATGACAGCCTAAATCCGCGCCACACGGTGGCGCAAATTCTGGCCCATCCTTTGGAGTTGTATTTCAAGCTCAGAGGCGATGAGATCGTGCAGCGCTCCATCGCGTTACTCGAGCGCGTGCGCCTCGGCGCGCACTACATGGACCGCTTGCCCAGCCAGATGTCCGGTGGCGAAAAGCAGCGCGTGGCCATAGCCCGCGCGTTTGCAGCTGAACCGGATGTGGTCCTCTGCGACGAGGTGACTTCTGCTTTAGATGTGTCGGTACAAGCGGCGGTACTCGATTTGTTGGATGAACTGCGTGCCCAACGCGGCACTGCGTATTTGTTTGTGTCGCACGACCTGGCGGTGGTGCGTGCGCTAGCCCATCGCGTGGCGGTGCTGTATCAAGGCCGCTTGTGCGAGATCGGACCCGCGGCGTCTGTGTACGCGCAGCCTCTGCATCCCTACACGCGCGTGTTGCTAGGTGCGGTGCTGGAGCCGGATCCCGACCATGCGCCGCAACTATTGGCCGACGACTCGGTGGAATCCGCGCCTCCGGCTCAAGGTTGCCCCTTTCAGCGGCGTTGCCCGGTACACCAGGGTGAACGCTGTGACCGCGAAACGCCCTCCTGGCAGGACGCAGGACAGGGGCACCAGCTTCGTTGTCATATTCCGCTGATGCAGTTAAGCCAGGCCATACCAGTACCGACTGAGGTCAGCCATGTTGGATAGCGATCCGCGCATACCGGCTGCTGCTTTGCAGCGATTTGGCACCGCAGCCATGCAGGCGATAGGCTGTGATGTGGCGATAGCCGCTGAAATTGCAGACCATCTGGTCGATGCGGATTTGTGCGGTGTGTATTCGCACGGCATCTTCCGGTTGGACTGGTATGCCGAGCGATTTGCCCTTGGTAAATTCAACCCGCAGGCCCACCCTGTATTGCGTCAGGCCGAAGGCGGCGGCGCGCTGATCGATGGCGGTAACAACCTGGGCATGCCGGCCTTTCGCCTGGCAACCGACTACTTAATTGAACAGGCCCGCGCGCAGGGCGTGGCGGCGGTAGGCGTGGCCAATGTAGACCACACGGGCCGTGTTGGCGCGTACGTGCAGCGCGGCGCCCAAGCCGGTTGCCTCACCATCATGTTCGGCGGCGGGGCGCGCAAAGACTGGCGCCAGGTCGCGCCCTTTGGAGGGGCCCGTGGCATGCTGCCTACCAACCCCTTTGCCTTTGGCATACCCGGCGGTGACATGGGCCCGGTGGTCAGCGATTTCGCCACCGGCATGGCGTCCGGCGGCAAGGTCTATGCCGCCAAAATGGCCGGTCGTCCGCTTACGGCAGGGCTGTGTATTGATGCTCAGGGCCGCCCCACCACTGACCCAGAAGATTACTTTAATGGCGGTGCCATCCTGCCCATGGCTGGGCCCAAGGGCTATGGCATGGCGCTGGTGGCTGAGTTGCTAGGCGAGGCCATACTGGGTCAGTCCATGGACGGGCTCAATTGGATTTGCATTGGCCTGGACCTGAGCCGTTTCCGTGGCCCCAGCGCCTATCGCCGCGCCGCGGAAGAATGTTTGGCCGAGTTGCGCGCCTGCCCCCCGGCGCCAGGTTTTGACCGCGTGGAAGTGCCCGGTGAACGCGAAGCGAGGCTGCGCATAGAACGCTTGGCCAGTGGCATCCCCATCCCACCCAAGACCCTGGAGGGCTTGCGCGCCCTGGGGCTGCGTCTGGGTATTGGCGATACAGATTTAGCGTATTGAAATTCGGCCCGGACACCACTATGCAAACTGGCCGCCCCTCCCGCCGTCGCGAACGCGAGCCAGCCGCGGCGCCCCAGCGCATCGAGGCCATAGGCGGACGTTATGCGCCCTTGGATGCAGCATCAGTGCTGTCCATCGAAGCTGCAGCTTTGGATATTTTGGCCGCGCTCGGCATGTCTGACGCTTCGCCGCATGCGGTTGCACTGGTGTGTGCTGCCGGGGGAACCTTCACACCCCAAGGTCGATTGTGCTTTCCTGCGCAATTAGTACAGCGCTGCTTGCGCGAATTGCCTAGCGAGTTGCTGCTGTGCGGGCGGGAAGCGCGCCATGATTTGCGATTGGGGGCTAGCCGCGTGCATGTGGGCTCCGGCGGCGCGGCGCCCATGGTGGTGGACTTGCAAACTGGCGCTTATCGCGATTCCACGCTGCGCGATTTGTACGATGCGGCGCGGATTGTGGACACGCTGGAGCATGTGCATTTTTTCTCACGCTCGCTGGTCGCGCGGGACATGCCCGATCCCCTATCACTAGAGATTAACACGGTGTTTGCCTGCCTGGCCGGCACTAGCAAGCATGTGTGTGTGTCCGCTTCCACGCCGGACCATGTGCGGCAAATTGCGCGCATGTGCTACCTGGTGGCGGGCTCCGAAGAGGCCTTCCGCGCACGCCCCTTTCTTTCGCTCAACATCAACCATGCGGTGCCGCCGCTTCGCCTGGATCCGGATGCCTGCGAAGTGTTGATTGCCGCGGTGCAGATGGGCATCCCCGCCATGGTCAATACTTTTGGCCAGATGGCAGCATCCAGCCCCGTGACGATTGCCGGTTGCGTGGCCCAAACCATTGCCGAAACCCTGGCCGGCATGGTGCTCGGGTGGTTGGTGGACCCGCACGCCCGCCTCGTGTTCGGCCCGCGCCCGATGGTCACCGATTTACGCACCGGCGCTATGTCCGGCGGTAGCGGTGAGCAAGCGTCCTTAACCGCCGCTTGTGTGCAAATGGCCCGGCATTTCAATTTGCCCAACTCCACGATAGCCGGTGCCACTGACAGCAAAATAGCCGATGCGCAGGCCGGGTATGAAAAAGCCCTGAACGTGACCCTGGCTGCACAAGCCGGTTGTAACTTCATCACACAGGCCTGCGGCATGCAGGCCAGTTTGATGGCCGCCTCTTTGGAGTCCTATCTGATCGACAACGACATGCTGGGTGCCATCCTTAAATCGCTCGCGCCGGTGCCGGTGGATGCATCCACACTGGCTTTGGAAAGCCTGCGCGCAGTAGTGCAGGGTGAGGGCCATTTTTTGGGCCAGCCGGATACGCTGGCACGTATGAACAGCGATTTTGTCTATCCGCATTTGGCCGACAGGCGTTCGCCCGCCCAATGGGAGCAAGCCGGTGCACAGGACATGCGTACCGTGGCACGCCAACGCACGATGGACTTGCTCGCCACTTATTTCCCGCGCCATTTAGACAGCGAAACCGAAGCCGGCTTACGCGCTGGTTGGGATATCCAGCTCACGCCGCAGGAGATGCACGCACTATGAAAATTGCAGTCATAGGCACTGGGGCGATGGGCTCGGTGTATGCCGCTTTGCTGGCCGATGCCGGCAATGAAGTCTGGGCGATTGATACCTGGGACGCGCATGTACGCGCCATTGCACAAAAAGGTTTGCGCGTGGAAGGCGCAAGTGGTGAGCGCGTGGTGCAAGGTCTCCATAGTTCCAGCGATGTGGCCGACGCTGGTGCCTGCGATTTGTACATCATTGCCACCAAAGCCTCGGCAGTGGGTGCGGCAGCACAAGCTATTGCGCCCCTTATGCAGGCTTCATCCTTGGTGCTGACGATTCAAAACGGCTTGGGCTCGGGCCAGCGTATTGCGCACTATATGCCCACTGACAACGTATTGCTGGGCGTAGCCGATGGCTTCGGTGCCTCTATGAAAGGCCCCGGCCATGCGCACCACAATGCCATGAAGCTGATACGACTGGGCGAAATGAAGGGTGGGATGAGCGAGCGTTTGCGCCGCGTGGAACAGGTCTGGCAAGCCGCCGGATTCAAGGCCCAGGCCTTTGAAGACATTAACCAGTTGATCTGGGAAAAGTTTGTCTGCAACGTCACGTTTTCGGCTCCGTGTACCGTTTTTGATTGCACTGTAGGTGAACTCATGGCGCAGCCGCAATGGTGGGAAATTGCCACAGGTTGCACCCGCGAAGCATATGCCTGCGGCCTGGGCAAGGGCATACATTTCGGCTTTGCTGACGTGCTGAAATATGTGACCCAATTCGGGCAGGGTATGCCACTGGCACGCCCGTCCATGCTGCTAGACCACCAGGCTCGGCGCGTGTCTGAAATTGATGCCATCAATGGCATGGTGCCGCTGCTGGGCCGCGAGCTGGGCATCCCCACCCCCTATAACGACACCATGGCCGCCGTGGTGCGCAAACGCGAGGAGGCATTTTTATGAAAATCGCGCGCTTTATGGAACAGGGTCGCAGTGCCTATGGTGTGGTTCTTCAAGACGAGTTTATTGCCGAGCCTTCCACGAATTTTCTGGCGCACTACCCGGACATCGCATCCGTCTTCGCGGGCGATGCCAGTGCAGCACTGGCGCAGGATTTGGTGGGTCGCACGACCGGTCTGCCGCTGAGTCAGGTGCAACTTCTCGCGCCGCTCTCCGTCCATAACAAAATCATTTGCGTGGGTATCAACTACCGCAAGAAATACCCGGTCGAGGGCGTGGCGCCGCCGGATCCGGATCACATCATTCTTTTCGCTAAACACCACGATGCAGTGGTGGGCCACGGCCAGGCACTAGATTTGCCACAGGGCGAAGCGGCCCAGACCTTTGATTACGAAGGCGAGATCACCTTAGTTATTGGTAAAGCGGGCCGGTATATCGCGCGGGAAGCGGCGATGTCGCATGTGGCGGGCTACACCATCTTGAACGACGGCTCGGTGCGCGGCTGGCAAAAACACTCTTTGCACGCTGGCAAAAATTTTGCCAATTCAGGCGGTTGCGGCCCCTGGATCGTCACCGCAGACTCCATAGACGCGGTAAGCGCTATGACGGTCAGTACGCATGTGAATGGCGAACTGCGCCAACACACAGATGTGCGCCAGATGATCTTTGGCCTGGACGAATTGATCGCCTACATCTCCCACTTCACGCCCCTGAACCCGGGTGACCTGATCGCCACTGGCACCCCCGAAGGCGCGGGTGGCAGCTTTTCTCCTACGCGCTTTCTCAAAGACGGCGATCTCGTCGAAATTACCGTTAGTGGCGTGGGAATACTTAGTAACCGGGTAAAGGCCTGAAGCGGCGTCGCGCCCAGTGCATATCTCAAGAGCATACTTAGCCCCATGAACACCATAGACCAACTCAGCCGCATCCTTGGCCGCAGCCGCACGATTGCGGTGGTGGGCCTTTCTGCCGAATGGCATCGGCCTAGTTTTTTTGCCAGCAAATACATGCAAGACCATGGCTACCGCATCGTGCCGGTCAATCCGCGCTATGCCAAAGCCGGCACTGATGTGTTGGGTGAACACTGTTACGCCGATTTGGCCGATATACCGTTTCCAGTGGATATGGTGGATGTGTTCAGGCGGTCCGAGGACGTGTTGCCCATTGCTCGCCAGGCCATTGCCATGGGCGCGCGCTGCCTGTGGCAGCAAATCGGTGTGGTCAATGAAGAGGCGGACCAGTTGGCGCGCCAAGCTGGGTTGGACTCGGTCATGAATCGCTGCGTCAAGATTGAACATGGCCGCTTGTTTGGGGGGCTCAATCTGGTGGGCGTAAGCACCGGCATTATTTCGGCCAAACGTCGCCTGACCAAGGCCTGAGGAAGATCACCATGGCAGACCATCATTTCCAGCCCGAGACATTGGCCATTCACGCCGGGCAGGTGCCCGACGCGGCCACCGGCGCACGCGCCTTGCCGATCTACCAGACCAGCAGCTTTGTGTTTGACAGCGCCGACCATGCGGCTAGCCTGTTTAACTTGCAGACCTTTGGCAATATTTACTCTCGTTTGTCCAACCCGACCGTGGCCGCGCTGGAAGAGCGTGTCGCCGCGCTTGAAGGCGGGCGCGCTGGCCTGGCTGCGGCAAGCGGCATGGCTACCGAGGCCATGGCGCTGATGACCATCTTGCAACAGGGCGACCATGTGGTGGCCGCAGGTGCTTTGTATGGCGGGAGCGTCACGATGTTGGCCGTGAATTTAAAGCGCTTTGGTATAGACACCACCTTTGTCGATGCCACCGACCCGGCCGCCTTTGCCGCAGCTATGCAGCCCAATACCCGGGCCGTGTTTGCCGAGAGTCTGGGCAACCCGAGCCTTACGGTGCTGGATATTGCGGCTGTGGCGGAAGTGGCGCATGCGCATGGCGTGCCCTTGATTGTGGACAACACCGTGCCTTCGCCTTTCTTATGCAACCCCTTGCGCTTGGGCGCTGATATCGTCGTGCATTCAGCCACCAAATACCTGTGCGGCCACGGCACCACGCTGGGCGGTGTCATGGTCGAGGCCGGCACGTTCCCCTGGGACAACGGCAAGTTTCCGGGTATGACCGAGCCTTCACCTGGTTACCACGGCGTCAAGTTTTATGAGACCTTTGGCGACTTTGGTTTTTCCATGCGTGCACGCATGGAAGTTTTGCGCGTGTATGGCGCCTGCCTATCTCCGTTCTCGGCCTGGCAGATATTGCAGGGCACCGAAAGCTTGCATGTGCGCATGGAACGCCATTGCAGCAATGCGCGCAAAGTGGCGCAGTTCTTAAAAGATGATGCGCGCGTCAGCTGGGTCAATTACCCCGGCCTGCCAGACCATCCGCAATACGATTTGGTACAGCGCCAGATGCGCAGCGTCGATGGACTGCCCGGCGCTTCGGGCCTCTTGGCCTTTGGTATTCAAGGTGGCTTGGATGCCGGTGTGCGATTTATCGAAGCGGCGCAATTCATGAGCCACCTGGCCAATATCGGCGATACCCGCACCCTGATCATCCACCCTGCATCCACCACGCACCGGCAGCTCGAGCCCGAGCAGCAAATCAAGGCCGGCGTAATGCCCGATATGGTGCGTATGTCAGTTGGGATTGAGCATATAGACGACATCTTGTGGGACATCGACCAGGCCTTGGCGGCAGGTGTTCGGGGCTAAGCTGCATTAAGTACTGCTCGCGCCACGCAAGGGTAGGGCGGTTTTGTAACGCACTTGCTTGAGTGCAAAACTGCTGCGGATTTTTTCCACGCCCGGAATCGGCGTTAGCTGTTCCAGAATAAATTTTTCCAATGCCCCCATATCGGCAATCGCCACGCGGATTAAATAGTCCGAGTCGCCGGTCATCAGGTAGCACTCCATCACCTCGTCATGCTCGGCGATCCGCCGCTCGAATTCGGCCAGCGCCGCCTTGGATTGCTCTTTCAGGCTAATGGAAATAAACACGTTCAAACCCAGGCCCAGGGCCTGCGGCTGGGTCAGCGCCACATAGCGCTGAATCACCCCGGCGGCTTCCAACGCCTTGACTCTTTGTAAGCAGGGCGAGGGCGACAAATGCACCCGCCGGGCCAGCTCCACATTGGTGAGGGAAGAGTCTTCCTGCAACTGGGCCAATATTTTGTAATCTACCGAGTCTAAAAGCATAAAACACCTTAATAGCTAAATTTCCAAGTATTTTATGCTTTTAAAGTAGTGTGGCACCTGTGTTTTTAACAGCACATATTGCGCCAATTTTTCTATATTTGAGGCCTAAGTGTTTCATCCAAGCGATTGACTGCCATGCTGCAAAAAACCTCAGATATTGATCCCCTCGAAACCGCCGAATGGCGCGAGGCCTTTCAAGGCGTCGTAGCCGTGTACGGCCCCGAACGTGCGCGTTACCTGCTGGACCAAATGGTCGCCTTGGCGCACCAAAGGCAGATTGAATGGTCGCCCGAACTCGTAACGCCCTACGTCAACACGATTCCTGTGCAGGCGCAGCAACCTTACCCCGGCGATCTGGCCATAGAGGAAAAACTCGCTTCGCTGATGCGCTGGAATGCGCTGGCGATGGTGGCCAAAGCCAACGGCGCCTACGGCGAACTCGGCGGGCACATCGCCAGCTACGCCAGCGCCGCCGATTTGTTCGAGGTCGGCTACAACCATTTTTTCCATGCACGTGACGACAAGCACCAAGGCGACCTGGTATTTTTTCAGCCGCACAGCGCGCCCGGCGTGTATGCCCGCGCTTTTTTGGAGGGCCGTTTAAGCGAAGCCGATTTGTCGCATTACCGCCAGGAACTCAAAGCGCCGAGAGAAGGCGCACGCGGCCTCTCTAGCTACCCGCATCCGTGGTTAATGCCGGACTTCTGGCAGTTCCCCACAGGCTCCATGGGCATAGGTCCGATCAGCTCGATTTACCACGCGCGCTTTATGCGCTATTTGACCCACCGGGGTTTGGTCAACTGTCAGAGCCGCAAGGTCTGGGGGGTGTTCGGCGATGGCGAAATGGACGAGCCCGAAAGCATGAGCGCGCTCACGCTTGCCTCTCGCGAACGCCTAGACAACCTAGTCTGGGTAGTGAACTGCAATCTGCAGCGCTTAGACGGCCCGGTACGCGGCAATGGCCGCATCATTGATGAGCTGGAAAAGTTGTTTCGCGGAGCGGGTTGGAACGTGATCAAATTGATTTGGGGCAGCGACTGGGACGGATTGTTTGCGCGCGACACGCACGGCGCATTGGTCAAAGCTTTTGCCAATACGGTTGACGGCCAAATGCAAACCTTTGCCGCCAAGGACGGGCGTTTCAACCGCGAAACCTTCTTCGGCCAAAACCCCGAACTCGCGCAATTAGCACAAGGACTGACGGATGAGCAAATCGACAGGCTCAAACGCGGCGGCCACGACCTGGTAAAAATCCATGCTGCTTACGCTGCGGCGGCCAAGCACACCGGCCAACCCACCGTGATATTGGCGCACACCAAAAAAGGCTACGGCATGGGCCAGGCGGGTCAAGGCAAGATGACCACGCACAGCCAGAAAAAATTCGATGAACCTGCATTGCTGGCGTTTCGCAATCGCTTTAACTTACCTTTGTCGGACGAGCAGGCCACTAACCTGGACTTTTTAAAACCGGCTGCGGATTCGCCGGAAATGCAATACCTGCACGCCAGACGTACGGCGCTGGGCGGCTACCTGCCCAAGCGCGACATCTCCTGCGCGGTGGTACCGATCCCTGCGCTTGCCAGCTACGCAAACTTTGCATTGCATGCGGACAACAAAGAAATGTCCACCACCATGGCCTTTGTGCGCATCCTCGGCCAATTGATGAAAGACCCGCAAATCGGGCCGCGCGTGGTGCCCATCGTCGCCGATGAGGCGCGCACTTTCGGTATGGCCAATTTGTTCAAACAGGTCGGTATTTACTCCAGCGTAGGCCAGCAGTACGAACCCGAAGACATTGGCTCGGTGCTCAGTTACCGCGAAGCCATGGACGGGCAGATATTGGAAGAAGGCATCAGCGAAGCAGGCGCCATCGCCAGTTGGACGGCAGCCGCCACCAGCTATAGCGTGCACGGCCTTGCCATGCTGCCTTTCTATATTTATTACTCGATGTTTGGCTTTCAGCGCGTCGGTGACGCTATCTGGGCCGCAGCCGATCAGCGCGCGCGTGGCTTTCTGCTGGGCGCGACTTCGGGCCGCACTACGTTGGGGGGCGAAGGCTTGCAGCACCAGGACGGCAGCAGCCACTTGGTGGCCGCGACGATCCCGAATTGCAAAGCCTACGACCCGGCGTTTGCCGGTGAAATGGCGGTCATCATCGACCAGGGCATGCGCGAAATGCTGGTCGATCAGCAAGACGTGTTTTATTACGTCACCTTGATGAACGAAAACTATGCGCAACCGGATTTGCCCCTAGGCGTGAACGAGCAACTGCTCAAAGGCTGTTACCGCTTGTCGGCTGTGCCTGCGCACTTGGATACCGCGGCGCCGCGCGTCACCCTCATGGGCTCGGGCGCTATCTTGGGTGAAGTGATCAAAGCCGCCGCCACGCTGGCAGAGCAGGGGATTGCCGCCGAGGTATTCAGTGTGACCAGCTGGAGCGAGCTCGCCCGCGACGGTCAGCGCTGCGAGCAGGATGCCATCGACGCACTTGGCGTAGCGATACCTTTTGTGCAAGCGCAATTACAAGGCGCCAGCGGACCCGTCATCGCCGCCAGCGACTATGTGCGCGCCGTGCCCGAAAGCATACGCGCCCACCTGCCAGCGGGCCGGCGTTACTTGACCCTGGGCACCGACGGATTTGGCCGTAGCGACACGCGTCAGGAATTGCGCGCTTACTTTCGCGTCGATGCAGCCAGCATTGTCAAAGCTGCACGCTTTGCGCTAGGTCAGTAAAGCAAGCTTACTGACTGAGATTGCGGCACGCGATACGACAGCCCTGATTAGCTCGCAGCGCCGTTAGTTACCATGGACTACAACCGCCTGTGGTTTCGCAATGACTTAATGAACAACAGCGTAAGCGATGCAGCAGCGCTGCGTTGACTAAGTCCTAGATCACCTTATTGGAAGAGGTGCCGTGCGACTGACATAGATAGTTGATGCGAATCTCGCCCGGTGTGCCGGGTCGCACCGCGCTGAAGCGGAGGGCTTGCATCGGCTGCGCGTCTTCTTGGTACACCGGCGCGCTGGTGGACTCCATATCGCTGAAATAGGTGTTGCCGGTAAAGGCAATGGTGCGGCGCTCGCAGTCGATAAAGTTCATGTAGGTGGTGGACTGGTAGCCGGTGTTGTTTGGCCCATATTGCATGGTGGACCAGGCGGTGCGCAAGCGGGCTTGGAGCAGATTGGATTCGACCACGATGCTGGCCGGGTCCACATACCAGTAAGTGATTTTGCTGAGATCGCTGCTGGTGGTAATCAGCTTCCATTCGGTGGCGTGTGCAGCGCCGCTAAGTAGCGCCAAAAACGCAACGCAGATACTGGCTTTCATAGTTGAGTCCTTCATGGGCTGTCGGATGGCGCAATGCGGGCTTGCCTAAGGCGAAGTGGTCGAACAGTCATGGTCGTACCGTCGGACTCCGTCCGCCTGCTTAGAGCAAGCTTGTCAGACCTGCAGCGCGATGTTGCAACAAGCGCTTATTGCTTGGGCGGCCGCTTCGCAATGCCCATAATTTTTGACAGGATACCCAGCATCACCTCGTCCGCCCCACCCCCGATGGAGCCCAGGCGGCCATCGCGGTAGGCGCGCGAGATGCGGGTTTCGTAGGAATAGCCCATGCCGCCCCAGAACTGTAGGCAGCCGTCTGTCACGCTGCGGTTTAAGCGTCCGGCCATTAGCTTGGCCATGCTGGCCAGCTCAGTCACATCCTGGCCTTGTATGTAGAGTTCGCAAGCGCGGTAGGTGAGGGCGCGCAAGGCTTCCACATCGGTCTTCATTTCAGCCAGTTTGAACTGCACCCATTGCTGATCGGCCAGCGTGGAGCCGAAGAGCTTGCGTTCTTGTGCATAGGCAATGGTGTCTTCAATGCAATTGTTCAGGCCTTGCAAAGTGCTGGCCGCCGCCCACAGGCGCTCTTCCTGGAATTGCTGCATTTGATAAATGAAACCTTGGCCTTCGCCGCCAATGCGGTTGCGTTGGGGCACGCGCACTTCGTCAAAATAAATCAGGCCGGTGTCGCTGCTGTTCATGCCGATTTTGCGGATTTTTTTCGCAACCTCGATGCCTTTGGTGAGCTTGCCGCCGCGTCCCTCGCGCATGGGCACCATCACCAGGCTTTTGTTCTTGTGCGCTGCGCCTTCGCCGGTGTTGACCAGCATGCACATCCAGTCTGCTTGCAGGCTATTGGTAATCCACATTTTCTGGCCGCTGATGATGTAGTCGTCGCCGTCTTTGCGCGCATAGCTTTTGATGGCCGACACATCACTGCCCGCACCTGGCTCGGATACGCCGATGCAGCCCACCATATCGCCGGCAATAGAGGGCGTCAAAAACTCAGCGCACAACTCGGGGCTGCCAAAGCGTGCCAGCGCCGGGCTACACATATCGGTTTGCACGCCAATTGCCATGGGTACGCCGCCGCAGTGGATATGGCCCAGGGTCTCGGCCATGGCCAGGCTGTAGCTGTAATCCAGCCCTGCGCCGCCATAGGCTTCGGGTTTGGTCAGACCCAAGAGCCCCAAATTACCCAGTTTCTTAAACACCTCATGCGCCGGGAAAATTCCGGCTTCTTCCCATTCGTCCACATGGGGGTTGATGTCCTCGTCAATCAGACGTTTGAGGGTTTTTTGGACTTCGCGGTGTTCATGGGTGAATTGCATGGGCTGTCTCCAAGGGCAAAGATAAAAAGGGTTTTAAGCAGTGGCGCGCAGCCCTAAGCGGGCGCGTGCTTCAGCGGGGGAGGCGATGTCGCGGCCTGCATTGCGGGCGCAGCGGGCCAGCGCCTCAATCAGCGCGCCGTTGCCGCTGGCGCGGGAGCCATCGGGCAGATAAAACGTGTCTTCCAGACCGGTGCGGAGCATGCCGCCCAAGTCAGCCGTGGCTTGGTGTACCGGCCAGATTTCCTGGCGGCCAATCAGCGTACTTTGCCAGGTGACGCTCGGATCAATTTGCTTTCGCAACCAGCCCAGCAGCTCGGCATCGGCCGGCATGCCCGAATCGACGCCCATCACAAAGTTGTAGTCCAAGTGGTCCGTCATGCCGGCTTTCTTGAACATAGCTACCGAGCGCACAATGCCTACGTCAAAGCACTCAAACTCGGGCATGGTGCCGGTTTCGTGCATCACGTCTAAAAATGCTTTCACCTTGTCCACCGGGTTGTCAAACACCATGGGCGGCCAAGCCCAGCGGCCATCGGAGCGGATCTTCAGGTAATTGAGCGTACCGGCGTTGCAGGCCGCAATTTCGGGCTGCACGCGCCGTATGCAGGCCAGCGGCCCTGCGATATCTTTACCCACCACACCGGTGGTCAGGTTGATGATGACGCCGGGGCAAGCGGCGCGTATGGCTTCGGTCACTTCCCACACGACTTCCGGGTCCCACGAAGGCATGTGGCCCATGCCTTCCTCTTGGCGGCGAATGTGCACATGCATGATGGAGGCACCCGCTTCAAAAGCGGCTTTGGCCTCGGCTGCCATTTGCGCGGGTGTGACCGGCACCGGATGCTGCTTGGGGTCGGTCAGCACGCCGGTGAGCGCGCAAGTAAGAATGGCTTTTTCCATGGTTGAGATCCTTGTCGGTATCAGTATCAGTATCGGGTGTTAGGCGTAATTTCTTTGGCGGCGTAAGTGCTCAAAGTTCAAGTTGACGCGCGGCCAGCTCTTTCATAATTTCTTCGGCACCACCGCCAATCGTCATGACCTTAACTTCGCGGTAAATGCGTTCGCAGGCACTGCCGCGCATATAGCCCATACCGCCCAAAATCTGCACGCCCTGGTCGGCGCAAAACTGCATAGTTTGGGTAGATTGATTTTTCAGCATGCAGACTTCGGCCACCCAGGCCTGCCCGGTTTGGCCCGCATCGGCTTGCACCGATAACTTGTCCAGCCAGGCGCGGCTGGCCTCAATGCGCATACGCATATCCACCAGCTTGTGGCGCAGCACCTGGTGACTGGTAAGCGGCTGGCCAAAGGTTTTGCGCTCACGCGCCCAGTCCAGCGCTTCGTCATAGCAAGCCTCTGCCATGCCGATGGCGGTGGCCGACATGCCCAAGCGCTCGCCATTGAAGTTGGTCATGATGATTTTGAAGCCCTTGTTTTCCTCGCCCAACAAGTTGCCTACTGGCACGCGCACATTGTCAAAGTGCAGGCTGGCGGTGTCCGAGCAATGCCAGCCCATTTTGTGAAGCTTGGTGCGCGTTATGCCAAATGCGTCCCCCGGCACTGCGATCATCGAAATACCGCCAGCGCCTTTGTTGTCCGCATCGGTACGCACCGCCAGGCTGATCCAGTCAAAGCGCATGCCCGAGGTGATAAAAGTTTTTTCGCCATTAATGATGTAGTGATCACCTTCACGCCGCGCCGTGGTACGAAGGTTGGCTACGTCCGAACCGCCACCGGGCTCGGTAATGCCCAACGCTGCAATTTTTTCACCGGCCAATACCGGCGGCACGATGGCTTGCTTCAAGACCGCGCTGCCGTAGTTGATGATGGGTGGCAGGCCAATACTGTTGCTGCCCAGGCTGGCCAACAGGCCGCCGCTACCGGTGTAGCGCGCTGCCGCCACGCCAAAGGCATTGCGCAGCGTCCAAGGCGCGGCAATGCCGCCTAGTTCTTCCGGGTAGCCCATGGCTAGCCAGCCCAGATAGGCCCAGCGCTTGTACATGCTGCGCGGGAATTCGCCTGCTGCTTCCCAGGCCTCGAGGTGCGGCGCCACTTCGGTCTGCGCAAAACGGCGCACCTGTTCAAGCATCAATTCGGTTTCAGCCGGGTCCACGGGGTTCATGCGGGCATCCTAGGGTCAATTAAAAGTGGGCAATCCAGGTAGGGCTTTGGCTACGTGCTTTATGCACCCAAAGCGCGGGCCCGAATAAGCGCGGGGCGTGCCAGCAGGCGTGCTAGGTAGTCCTGCACATGCGGCGCGTATTGCGCGCCCATATCCAGGCCAGGCGTGGTGCCCAAAAATAGCGCATAGCCAATGCAAATATCGGCAATGGTAAAGCGCCCGTCGCACAGGAATTCGCGGTCCTGCAGATGCGCGGTCAGCATGCGTAATCGCGCCAGATACCATTTTTTGTAGTCCTCCACGGCTTGGGGCAGCTTGCGCGGCGGCGGTTCCATCACACCGTAACGTAGCGCCACGGTTTGCGGAAAGGTGAGGGTGGCGTCGCTGTGAAAAAGCCAGTTGGTATAGCTGCCATATTCCGGGTGGTCCGGCCGCAAGCCAAACTCGTACTTGCCATAACGCTCGACCAGGTAGTGGCAGATGCCGCTGGATTCGGTCATGTGGGTGTCGCCATCGACCAAGTAGGGAATCGTACCCAGCGGGTTTACGCCCAGATAGTCTTTTTTGAACACGCGCGGCGGAAAGGGCAGCACTTCCAGCTCATAGGGCAAGCCCATTTCTTCCAAGGCCCACAAGGGGCGCAGCGAGCGCGCATCGACGCAGTGGTACAGCTTCATGTCGGTATTCCTTCCTTGGTTTGCGTGGGTGCCAGGCTGACCAGCAACTGGCGTGCTTTGACTTGTTGCCCGACCTGGCAGGCCACAGCGGTAACGCTACTGTCCACACCACTGCTGATTGCAAATTCCATTTTCATGGCCTCCAGTACCGCGAGTGTTTGGCCTTTGCTTATCGTGTCGCCGGGCTGCACCAGCACTTTCAAAATCTTGCCATCCATTGGCGCCAGCATGCGCCCGTCGCTGCCCGCCGCGTCTTTGCTGGCCGGGGCTAAGGTGGTGTCGGTATAGTTAAGGGTCAGGCCGGCATGCGAAAAATGCACGCTGTTACCCGCAAGCGCATAGTCGGCTGTGGCGTCCAGGCCTTGGTGCTTGAAACGCAAGGTGGGCGCTTGCATGGAAACAATTTCGAGCTCATGCGTTTGTCCGTCTAACTGCACGCGGTAAGCGCCACGTCCCAGCGCGGCCACGGTAACGCGCAGCTTGCTTTCGCCGCACTGCAGCTGCAGCGGCACTTGCGCGGGGGCTGAACTTTGCCACTCCAGCAATTCCGCATCCAGCCCGGCATCGGCCTGCAAAGCGAGGGCTTGGCTGCGGTATAGCAGCACGGCAGCCAAGGCGCTATGCAGCGCGGTGGGCGCGCGGCTGGCTGCAAAGTTTTCGGGGCTTAGGTGTTCTGCAATAAAGCCGGTCGAAAAATCGCCGGCCGCAAACACTGGGTGCGCGATGATTTGGCGCAGGTAATCGCGGTTACTGGTCACGCCCAATAGCACTGTTTGATCCAGCATATGCAAGAGCGTCCGGCAGGCCTGCTCTCGCGTGTCGCCGCTGGCAATTAGCTTAGCCTGCATGGAGTCGTAATACGGCGACACCACACCACCCTGGCGCAGGCCGTGGTCGGTGCGCATGCCTTGGCCTTGCGGCGCATGCCAAGCCAGCAGCGGGCCGGTTTGGGGCATGAAGTTGTTGGCAGGGTCTTCGGTACACAAGCGCACCTCGATAGCCCAGCCTTTGCGCCGGGCGTTGATGGCCTCCTGCGCTAGCGGCAGCGCCTCGCCCTGGGCTACGCGCAACTGCCATTCCACCAAGTCCAAGTCATAAACAATTTCGGTAACCGGATGCTCCACTTGCAAACGCGTGTTCATTTCCAGGAAATAAAAGCTGCCATCGCGCGCCAGCATAAATTCCACTGTGCCTGCTCCCACGTAATTCACGGCCCGAGCTGCAGCCACTGCGGCCGCGCCCATGCGTGCGCGCAATGCATCGTCTACCGCCGGGCTGGGCGCTTCCTCCACCACTTTTTGGTTGCGCCTTTGCACCGAGCAATCGCGCTCGCCTATGTGTACTACGTTCCCGTGCCGATCACCAAATACTTGAATCTCCACATGGCGCGCGTGCAGCACGGCTTTTTCGATCAGTAACTGGCCGTCGCCAAACGCGTTGCTCGCTTCACTGCGCGCAGACTGAATGGCTGTTAATAAATCCGCCGCATCGTGCACCAGGCGCATGCCACGCCCGCCGCCACCTGCTGCGGCTTTCACCATCACTGGTAGGCCTACTTTTTGGGCCTCGGCTACCAGGGTGTCGTCGCCTTGCCCATCGCCTTGATAGCCCGGCACGCAGGGGACGCCAGCCGCCAGCATTCGGATTTTGGAGGCGCTTTTGTTGCCCATGGCCTCAATCGCTTGCGGGTCCGGGCCTATGAACACGAGGCCGGCGTCCTGCACCGCCTGCGCAAACGCCGAACGCTCAGACAAAAAGCCATAGCCCGGATGGATAGCCCCGGCGCCGCTGCTTTGGGCTGCCGCAATCAATTTTTCTATGGATAAATAGGATTCCTGCGCTGGTGCCTGGCCGATGCAAATCGCTTCATCGGCCAGGGCTACGTGCGGGGCATCTCGGTCGGCTTCGGAATACACCGCCACCGTGCGGTAGCCCATGCGGCGGCAGCCGTGGATGATGCGCACCGCTATCTCGCCGCGATTCGCTATCAATACTTTGTCAAACAACATGTGTGGCCACCTTAATTAAAAACGCGCCACGCCAAAGCTGCTGGGCTTGAGCGGACGGGTGCGGCCTTCGCGGCAAATGGATAGGGTCATGGCCAGCACGCGACGCGTGTCGCGCGGGTCTATCAGGCCGTCGTCGTATAAGCGGGATGTACCGGACAAGGCTTGCGAGTCACGGTCAAACTGGTGAATAACCGCGCCTTCCATAAACGCAAATTTGCTTTCCTCATCGGCGGTTGGTTCGCGGCCTTCTTTCAGGATTTTTTCGCGGTTAACAATGGACAGCACTTTGGCCGCCTGCTCGCCGCCCATGACCGCCGTGCGCGCATTGGGCCAGGCAAAAATAAAGTCGGGCCGAAAGCCACGCCCCGACATGCCGTAATTGCCCGCACCAAACGAGGCGCCAATCACCACGGTAATGCGGGGCACCCGCACATTGGCCACCGCCTGAATCATCTTGCTGCCGTGTTTGACGATGCCGCCTTGTTCGCTTTCGGTGCCCACCATATAGCCGGTGGTGTTCATTAAAAACACCAGCGGAATATCCGCCTGATCGCAAAGCTGGATGAACTGGCCGGCCTTGGTCGCACCCCTGGCGGTGATCGGCCCGTTGTTACCCAAGATGCCCACTTGCATGCCGTGGATGCGTGCGCGCCCGCAAATAGTCTGGTTGTCGTATTCGCTTTTGAAGTCCAAAAATTCGCTGCCGTCCACGATGCGCGCAATCACTTCGCGGCAGTCGTAAGGCTGTCGGTAGTCCACCGGCACCACACCGCACAATTCGTCCGGGCTGTACAGCGGCGCTTGCACTGGCGCATCTGCAAATTGCGGTCGGTGCTTGTTCCAGTCCAGGCTGGCCATCACTTCGCGCGCCAAGCGGATACCGTCGGCATCGCTCTCGGCCAAAAATTCGGCAGTGCCCGTGACTTGCGCATGCATCTCGGCGCCGCCCAGCTCCTCGTCGCCCGCAACCTCTCCTGTGGCCGCTTTGAGTAGCGGCGGCCCGGCCAGAAACACCTTGGCGTTTTTGCGCACCATGATGGTGTAGTCCGACAAGCCCGGCACATACGCGCCGCCCGCCGTGCTCGATCCATGCACCACGGTGATTTGCGGCACGCCAGCCGCAGACAACATAGCCTGGTTGGCAAACGTAGTGCCGCCGTCTATAAAAATTTCGGCCTGGTACAGCAAATTGGCACCGCCCGATTCCAGCAGGCTGACGATGGGCAGTTTTTGCTTCATGGCGATGTCCTGCATGCGCAGGCTTTTTCGCAAGCCCCAGGGCGTGATGGTGCCGCCTTTGATGGCGCTGTTCGATGCCGTCACCATGGTGCGCACGCCGCACACATAGCCGATGCCGCAAATGCTATTTCCCCCGGCCAGCGAGCCGTCTTTGTCGTCGTGTTGCTTGTAGCCGGCCAAGGTGGATATTTCCAGAAAAGGCGTGCCCCGGTCCAGCAGCAGGTTGACCCGCTCGCGCGGCATTAGCTGGCCGCGCTTGTGGAACTTGGGCTGTTTTTCGGCCTCGGTGGCGCGTACCTTGTCCTCCACAGTGCGCACCCCGCTCAGGGCTTTAAGCATGTCTTCGCGGTTGCGCACGAAAGCCTCGCCAAGGGTATTCACTTGGCTCTCTATCACGGGCATGTCCGAACTCCTCGTTATGGTGTGGGCGCCGAGCCCAAAGGCCGCAGGCGCTGTTTGAATGCATCTTATACGATTCATGGCTCGCACCGACTGTTGCGCGCCAGGCTGTGGGCTTGTTCGGCCTGAGGCTCTGGTCGCGCTGTCGCGCGCAGGACAATAAGGCCGCAGGCCCACTGCTAC
>CAMDHL010000005.1 GCA_945898105.1 Comamonas sp. lk
CATGGTTTAGTTTAGTCCCAAAATGGTACTAGCGCAAGGATTTGCCCTAAGTGGGGTCTGTCAACCAGCATTTATGCTGGGTTCGTAGGCATGCAGCGATCGATGCGTATTTCAATTTCAGTCCGAGGTTTCGTCTGCATCAAACGCCCCGGACACCACGCGGGCGATGGTTTCGCCGCCGAAGCCGCGGCTAGCTAAAAAACGCACTTGTTTGGCGCGCTCGGCGGGTGTGCTGGCGGGACTGCCGAATTTTTTGCGCCAGACTTCAAAAGCGCGGGCTTGCTCGCTGGCGCGCAGCTGGCCCAGGGCTTGGGCCATAGCCTCGGGCTCCATGCCTTTGGATTGCATTTCCTGGCGGATGCGGGCACTACCCAGTTTGGCGCTGCGCCGGTGGACGAGTGAATCGACGGCGCGTTGTTCGTTTTGCAGGTCTTTGGCGGCCAGTTTGTCCAGTACGGCGGCGAGCTCGCCGGGCGTTTCTTCAAACTGTGCCAGCTTGCGCTGCAACTCGGCGCGCGAATGTTCGCGGCTGCTTAGCAGGCGCAGTGGGCGGCCTGTCAGTGAAAGTTTGGGACCAGTGGCCATGGCACGCGTTTATAAGAAAGCGGGGAGCGACCTGCAAATAGTCGATAAGCGCCCGGCGCCCGGATGTTGCCGGGCGCGGGCGCTGATCAGGCTTTAAGCAGCAGCTTCGGCCTTTTTGCCGCCCTTGGCTTTGGGTTCGGGTACTTCAGGCGTGCCGGCAAGCAGCGGGATACCCAGCGATTCGCGCACTTTGTTCTCGATTTCGGCGGAGAGGGCGGAGTTTTCACGCAGGAATTCGCGTGCGTTGTCGCGGCCTTGGCCGATTTTTTCGCCTTGGTAGGCGTACCAGGCGCCGGATTTTTCGATGATGTGCGCGTTCACGCCCATGTCGATGATCTCGCCGTGGCGGCTGATGCCTTCACCGAACAGGATGTCGAACTCGGCGGTCTTAAAGGGCGAGGCGACTTTGTTTTTCACCACCTTGACTTTGGTCTCGTTGCCGATGGCCTCGTCGCCCTTTTTGATGGTGCCGGTGCGGCGGATGTCCAGGCGCACCGAGGCGTAGAACTTAAGCGCATTGCCGCCAGTGGTGGTCTCGGGGCTGCCGAACATGACGCCGATCTTCATGCGGATCTGGTTGATGAAGATGACCATGCAGTTGGTCTTTTTGATGTGCGCGGTGAGCTTGCGCAGCGCCTGGCTCATCAGCCGCGCTTGCAGGCCGGGCAGGGAGTCGCCCATTTCGCCTTCTAACTCGGCCTTGGGGGTAAGGGCGGCCACCGAGTCCACCACGATCAGGTCCACCGCGCCCGAGCGCACCAGGCTGTCCACAATCTCCAGGGCCTGCTCGCCGGTGTCAGGCTGGCTGATCAGCAGGTCTTGCAGGTTGACGCCTAGCTTTTGCGCGTACTGGATGTCCAGCGCATGCTCGGCATCGACAAAAGCGCACTGGCCGCCGATTTTTTGCATTTCGGCGATCACTTGCAGGGTCAGCGTGGTTTTGCCGGAGGACTCAGGGCCGTAGATCTCAACCACGCGGCCACGCGGCAGGCCGCCTACGCCCAGCGCGATGTCCAGACCCAAGGAGCCGGTGGAGACGACCTGAATGTCTTCAATCACCTCGCCTTCGCCCAGGCGCATGATGGTGCCTTTGCCAAATTGCTTCTCGATCTGGGCAAGCGCCACTTGCAGGGCTTTGGCTTTTTCAGCGTTGGCGGCGAAATTTTTAACGGGTGCGTCCATGGTCATCTCCTGTGCGTAAAAGGTGGGGTTACTGGAGCAAACCGGCTTCTGGGATTAACCACAGGCTGGATGCTTGAACAGTAGTCTACGCGGATATTGAAGTCTGTAAACAGAAATATTAGTCAGTTTGTATTACTATATGCGGCATGCAAGAAACCCCGAATTTGCAGCCGGATGCCTGGCGATACAACCATGTTGGCCATTGGCTGCGCCTGGCCTTGGAGCGCTTTGACGCGCGGGTGATGGCGCTGATGGCGCGCCACCCCGGCGTTTCGCTGGGTTTGTCCAATCTGGCGCAGCGCGGCCAGTTGACGGCGGCGCATTGGCACATCAGCCGCCATCTGCCGCCCGAGGGCGCGCGTCTGACCGAGCTGGCGCAGCGCGCGGGAATGCGCAAACAGGCGATGGCCACGCTGGTCAAACAATGTGAGGCTTGGGGCATGGTGCAGCGCGAGGGCGATGCGCGCGATGCGCGTGCGCGCCGGGTGTGTTTCACGCCTACCGGGCTGGGCTGGCTAACCGCTTACCAAGAGAGCGTGGCCCAAGCTGAAAAAGAGCTGCGTGCGGCAGTTGGCGACGAGGTGGCCACGGTGGTGGCGCTGGGGCTGGAGGCCTACGGAGCGCAGGCCTAGAATGGTCTCGCCGACGCACGGACCACACATAGCGCGAAAAGCGCAAGGAGACAAGCATGCGTATATTGATCGCCGAAGATGATCAGGTGCTCGCCGACGGCTTGCTGCGGGCGCTACGCGGCGCCGGTGCGGCGGTCGACCATGTAGCCAGCGGCAGCGAGGCCGATGCGGCGCTCATGACCAACTCCGAGTTCGACCTGCTGATTCTGGACCTAGGCTTGCCCAAAATGCATGGCCTAGATGTACTCAAAAGACTGCGCGCGCGGGGCTCCTCGCTGCCGGTGCTAATCCTGACGGCTGCAGACAGTGTGGAAGAGCGCGTGAAGGGCCTGGATTACGGCGCCGACGACTACATGGCCAAGCCCTTTAGCCTGCAGGAACTCGAGGCGCGTGCGCGCGCCTTGGTGCGCCGTGGGATGGGCGCGGCCAGCAGCAATATCAAGCACGGACCGCTGGTCTACGACCAATCAGGACGGGTGGCCACTATCGACGGCAAGATGGTGGAGCTCTCGGCCCGCGAGCTTGGCTTACTAGAAGTCCTGCTGCAACGCACAGGCCGACTGGTAAGTAAAGACCAGCTGGTCGAGCGCCTGTGCGAATGGGGCGAAGAGGTGAGCAATAACGCCATTGAGGTGTACATCCACCGCTTGCGTAAAAAAATTGAAAAAGGCCCGATTCGCATCGCCACTGTGCGCGGACTGGGCTATTGCTTGGAAAAAATCCCGAATTGAAAGTTACTCAAATCGAACAGCGTTCGCTGTTCGGCGAAATTCTCGATTGGATGCTCACGCCGATCTTGCTGCTGTGGCCGATCAGTTTGGTGCTGACTTGGCTGGTGGCACAGGGCATTGCCGGCAAGCCCTTTGACCGGGCGCTGGAATACAACGCGGGCGTGTTGTCGCAGTACATCACCGTTAACCACGACCAGGTACATTTTTCATTGCCCCAGCCCGCGCGCGAGTTGCTGCGGGCCGAAGACAGCGATACCGTCTATTACCAAGTTTTAGGACCTGAAGGGCAGGTGCTCGGTGGTGATGCGGATTTGCCAGCGCCCTTGCAAGACGAGCGCAACCCCGTAGGCGAGGTGCGTTTGCGCGATGTGACGCTGGATGGTGTGGATTTGAAAGTTGCCTCGATGTGGGTGCGTCTGGACATCCCTGGCAATCAGCTGGCCTTGGTGCAGGTGGCCGAGACCATGGACAAGCGCGCCGTGCTGGCTACCGAGATCGTCAAAGGCGTGATGCTGCCGCAGTTTGTGGTCTTGCCGGTGGCGGTGCTGTTGGTATGGTTGGCTTTGGCGCAAGCCATCAAACCGTTGAACCGCTTAGAGGAAACCATCCGCGCGCGCAAGCCTGATGACCTGAGTGCCTTGGACGCGCAGGCGGTGCCCATGGAGGTGGTGCCGCTGGTGGCCTCGGTGAACGATTTGCTCTTGCGTTTGAAAGATTCGATTGCCACGCAAAAGCGCTTTTTGGCCGATGCGGCGCACCAGCTCAAAACTCCGCTGGCCGGTTTGCGCATGCAGGCCGATTTGGCGCAACGCCAGGACGCCAGTGCCGATGAACTGAAGCAGTCTTTACGCCAGATCGGGCGCTCCAGCATACGCGCCACGCACACGGTAAACCAACTGCTCGCTTTGGCACGGGCCGAAAGTAGCGCGGCGCTACCCACGCAGCAGCCTTGCGATCTGGCGACGCTGGCCATGGAGGTGGTGCGCGACTGCGTGCCGCGCGCGGTAGAAAAGCAAATTGATATCGGCTTTGAGGGTGAGCGAACACAGGGCGCGAGCCTCACCATCCTGGGTAACGGTATTTTGTTGCAGGAGATGGTGCGTAATCTGGTGGACAACGCCATCCACTACAGCCAACCCAGGACGGGGGAGCCGGCAGTGATTACCGTGCGCGTGATAAACGACTTATCGAGTAAGACGGTGACGCTGCAGGTGGAGGACAGTGGTCCGGGCATTGCCCCGGCCGAGCGTGAATTAGTATTCCAGCCCTTCTATCGCGCGCTGGGCAACGAGGCCGATGGCTCGGGGCTGGGCCTGCCTATCGTGCTGGAGATCGCCAGGCAACACCGTGCCAGCGTGACCCTGCGTGACAGCCGCCCCGGCCACACACCACCTGGGGCGTGTTTTACGGTGCGATTTGACGCCGCATAGACATGATCCGCGTGGATAATCGTGCGCGTCTCTGGGAGTAAAAATTGAAGCAAGACAACACTAAACCCGTCCGCAAACTCAAACCACTGCCTGGCCTGATATTCGCCAGCCGCTGGCTGCAATTGCCCTTGTACTTAGGCCTGATCGCCGCGCAAGCCGTGTACGTGTACCACTTCTGGGTGGAGTTGCTGCACCTGCTGGAAGCCGCTTTTGGTAACCAGACTGCCTTGCAGGCCCTGGTCACCAGCATGGGCTACCAGTCCGAGGTGCCGCTGACTGCGCTCAATGAGACGCTCATCATGCTGGTGGTGCTGGCGCTGATTGACGTCGTGATGATTTCCAACCTGCTCATCATGGTGATCGTGGGCGGCTACGAGACATTTGTCAGCCGCATGCACCTGGAAGGCCACCCCGACCAGCCCGAGTGGCTGGACCATGTGAATGCCTCGGTGCTCAAGGTCAAGCTGGGTACAGCCATCATCGGCATCAGCTCCATCCACTTGCTCAAAACCTTTATCAATGCCGCCAATTACGACACCAAAGTTTTAATGTGGCAAACCATCATCCATGTAACCTTTTTGCTGAGCGCCTTGGCGATTGCCTATACCGACAAGATTTTGAACAGTACGCATAGCGACCTGCATTAAGGTCTGGGCGCGGGTGTGGCGAGCCCATCGCAGCTTGAGACGAGCGCCGCTGATTTCCCGCAGAGCGTAATGCGCTTTTGCCCGACTAAAACTGGTCGGGGTTCTTGCCTTTGAAGGGCGCGTAAAAGGCTTTGATGCGGACCATATCAGCCTCGATGTCGCCAGTAGGCTCAAATGTTGGCCCCAGGCCGGTCACCTTGTTGCCGAAGTCCAAAAACGACATCACGATAGGCACTTGTGCGCCTAAGGCGATGTAATAAAAGCCAGTTTTCCAGTAACGCACTTTGCTGCGCGTGCCCTCAGGCGGCACCACCAGTTGTACTGGCCCGTTTGCTAATTTCAGGGCCTCTGCCGAGGCCGCCACCAGGTTGTTCGCGTTTTCGCGCTGGACCGGAATGCCGCCCAGCCAACGCATCAGTCCGCCAAAGGGGAAGCGGAAAATTTGCACTTTGCCCATCCAGTAAATATTCAGGCCCATCGCGAAGCCCACCATCAACATATAGGGCAAATCCCAGTTACTGGTGTGAGGTGCTGCGATCAAAACGCTCTTACGCGCGTGAGGTGGCAGTTCGCCCACAATTTTCCAGCCCGTGGCCTTCAAAAAACTTATCGAAATGACACGTAATACGGTGTTAACCACCGGTGTATCAAAGATTGTGCGATGCATCGGTGGCCTGTCCTTCTGTCCTGAAAACTAAGGGGGTGAGGTGATCTCGTGGTCACCGTCATGGCGGTGGGCGGGGTCCACATGGGTCATGAGGTTGAGCACGCGGTGGCGCTGCATCACTGCTAGGCGCGCGGCCACGGCAATGTTGTGGCCTTCTTCCACGGTGAGCGTTGCATCGACTTCGATATGCGCATCGGCCACCACCATGTCACCCATCTTGCGGGTGCGTACATCGTGTACTCCGGCCACGCCTGGCGTATTCATCAGGGTTTGGCGGATGGCCTGTACTTCTTCTTCGTCCACTGCGCGGTCCATCAGGTCGTGCAAGGCATCCCAGCCAAAGCCCCAGCCCATTTTGGCGACCATCAGGCCCACGATCAGTGCCGCAATCGGGTCCAGCAGTGGGTAACCCATCAGGTTGCCTATCAAGCCCAGCGCCACCACCAGGCTCGAGGCCGCGTCGGACCGAGCATGCCAGGCGTTGGCTACCAACATGCCGGACTTGACGCGTTTGGCCACGCGCAGCATGTAGCGAAACAGCAGTTCTTTAGATACCAGAGCCGCCAGCGCCACCCACAATGCGACGGCATGCGCGGTGGGAATGGATTCGGGGGTTTGCAATTTGCCCACCGCCGACCAGACCATGCCTACGCCCACGCCCAATAGCAAGAGGCCCAGCGCTAGCGAGGCTGCATTTTCAAAACGCTGGTGGCCGTAAGGGTGGTCTTCGTCCGCGTCTTTTTGGCTGTGGCGACCAGCGATGAGAACCACAAAGTCGGAAACCAAATCTGAAAGCGAATGGATGCCGTCGGCCACCAGGCCCTGCGATTTGGCTGCGATACCAACCGTGATCTGCACACTGGAGAGCAGCACATTCACCACCACGCTAACCCAGGTGCTGCGCGCAGCCGCAGCGGCTCGCTGCGCCGGTGTGTGGGTGCTGTGCTCGGAGTCGTCTTCTATTTCGGTGAAGTTCATGGTGGCTTAGCAAGCGCCGCCGCGGCGGCCTGCGAAGGCGCGCTGCTGCGGGGTTCTAGCCTGCTTATTACGTCAGAGCTTATCAGCGTTGCTTGAGGTGCGCCTTTCACCCCAAGTGCTTGCCGACAATGCCTGCCAGCTCAAACATATTGATGCTGGGTTTACCAAACACGGCTTGCAGTTTGGGGTCGGCCAGGATGGTGCGTTTGTCTTTGGGGTCTTGCAGACCCTGGGCTTTGATGTATTCCCACAATTTCTTGACCACTTCGGGCCGCGACACCGCTTCACTGCCGATCACCGCTGCCAGTGCGGCACTCGGCGCCTTGCCCGCTGCGCTGCTGGGTTTGCGCGGCGCTTTTGCTTTCACGGCTTTGGCCGCCGGAGTTTTTTTAGCCGCCGGAACCTTTTTGGCGGCTACCGCGGCTTTCTTGGCTGCGGCCTTCGCTGCGGGTGTTGTTGCCAGCGCGCGAATGCGCGCCGCTGCGGCTTTTGCCACTGCGCCGGGGCGTGGCGGGTATTTGCTAGGGGCAAATTCGAAATTAACTTTGCCAGCTTCTGCGTCCCAGGCCAGCATCGCTTTGAAGGCACGGCGCGTACGCATGCTGACAAATTTGTCCAGCAAATCGGTTTTGCCGTCGGTCAGCAGCTTGCTCATTTGCTCGCGTGCAATTGGCTGCTGCAAGATGATCTGGCCGCTCTTGAAGTCGCAGCTGGGCACGGTTTGCACCAAGCTGGGAACCGCATGGTCGCAGACATAGTTTTTGCCGTGCTCGAAAACCAGGGCGCCGGTTTGGGCGCCGCATTTGGGGCAGCCGCCTAAGGGCTGCTGCGCGCTGAAGTCGGCCAATTCGCCCGACTCCTGTGCGGCTTTGTCGTCGCCGAAATCAAACTCAAGCTTAAAGTTTTTAGTGTCTTCGTCAAACTTGAGCACGATCTCAGAGGTAAAAGGCCAGCCGGCCTTGGAGCGGAAGCCATCCAGCGGTCCGATTTTTTTCTCGCGCAAAAACTGCTCTACTTCGGCCAGTTCGAAAGTGCGGCCCGCCGGCGTTTTGCCGAATGAAAAACCGCAACCGTCTTCGCTGCCCGTCTTTCCTGAGCAGGCGTAGCGGCGGTAGTTTTCCTTGACGATGCCACCGCAGTTGGGGCAGGCGCTTTGCAAGGTGGCGTAGTCGCCGGGAATGGTGTCCCGGTCGTATTCCTTGGCTTTTTTGACCATGCGCTCGGTCATGGCGGCGATCTCAGCCATAAAGGCCTCGCGCCCCATCTTGCCCTGCTCCATCAAGGCCAGCTTGTATTCCCATTCGCCAGTCAATTCGGCCTTGGACAATTCTTCCACTCCCAGGCCACGCAACAGCGTCATGAGTTGGAAGGCTTTGGCTGTGGGAATGAGTTCGCGGCCCTCGCGCAGCATGTATTTTTCGTTGAGTAAACCTTCAATAATCGATGAGCGCGTGGCTGGCGTACCCAGACCTTTTTCGCGCATGGCTTCGCTGAACTCCTCGTCTTCCACGGTTTTGCCTGCGCCTTCCATCGCGCCGAGCAAAGTTGCCTCGGTGTAGCGCGCAGGGGGGCGGGTTTTCAGGCCTTTGGCATCGGCGCTATCAGTGCGTACTTTTTCTCCGGGCTGCACCGGCACCAGGTTCTGACCTTTGTCACCGTCTTTGGCGTCATCGATTTCGGCGGCCGCTTCCTTGCCGTAAATCGCCAGCCAACCCGGCTCCACCAAAACCCGGCCCGTGGTTTTGAACTGATGGCTTTGTGCGACTAACTCGACAGTGCTGATGCGCGTGGTGACCTGGTATTCGGCTGCCGGGTAAAACACCGCGATAAAGCGGCGCACCACGAAGTCATAGAGCTTTTGCTCTGCATCTGACAAGCCGGTGGGCGCCTCCAGCGTTGGGATGATGGCAAAGTGATCGCTCACCTTGCTGTTATCAAACACTTTTTTGCTTGGCTTGATGTAGTTCTTGGCAATCGCGGTGCGTGCAAACGGCGCCAAGTGGCCCATGCTGCTTTTGGCGATCATGGCCATGGTGTCATTCACCGTGGGCAGGTAGTCTTCGGGCAGGTGGCGTGAGTCGGTACGCGGATAAGTCAGCGCTTTGTGCCGCTCGTACAGACTTTGCGCGAGCGCGAGTGTGGTTTTGGCGGAAAAGCCAAAGCGCCCGTTGGCCTCGCGCTGCAAAGTGGTCAGGTCAAACAGGCCCGGGCTGCTTTTGTTGCTGGGCTTGCTTTCTTCTTGGACGCTGGCAGGCTTGCCGCGCACGGCATCTGCAATCGCCTGCGCCTTCGCTTGGGACCACAGGCGGTCTTCTTTTTTCTCGGCGTCTTCCGCGTCTTTTTTATGCGCCGGGTCAAACCATTTGGCCGCGTAGCTGCCTGCTTGCGCGGCAAACTCAGCATGGATTTCAAAATAGTCGCGGCTGATGAATTTGCGGATCTGCTCTTCGCGCTCCACCACCACCGAAAGCGTCGGCGTTTGTACTCGGCCCACAGTGGTCAGGAAGAAACCGCCATCGCGCGAATTAAAAGCCGTCATCGCACGCGTACCGTTGATGCCCACCAGCCAGTCGGCCTCAGAGCGGCAGCGCGCCGCGTCGGCCAGAGGCTGCATTTGGGCGTTGGTGCGCAAATGGGCAAAGCCGTCGCGTATGGCCTGCGGCGTCATCGATTGCAGCCACAAACGGCTGACCGGTTTGCCCAAGGGCTTGGCGCCCCCGGCGTATTGTTCAATCAGGCGGAAGATGAGTTCGCCCTCGCGCCCGGCATCGCAGGCGTTAATTAGCTTTGCTACATCCTTGCGCTTGGCAAGTTTGACGACGGCGTTGAGCCGCGTTTTGGTTTTGTCTACCGGCTTTAAATCAAAGTGCGGAGGTATGACGGGAAGGTGCGCAAAACTCCATTTGCCGCGTTTGACGTCATAGGCCTCGGGCGCTTGAATCTCTACCAAATGACCTACGGCGCTGGAAACGACGTAGGTATCGTTTTCAAAATACTCGTCGTGCTTTTCAAATTTGCCCGCGCTGCTGGTGAGCGCGCGCACGATGTCCTGCGCAACTGAAGGCTTTTCTGCAATGACCAAAGTCTTGCCTGCAATATCGTTTTTCATGTGACTACAATCCGTTTCCTCGCGCATGCACGGGCGCGCACCCACACGGGCGCACACATGCGCGCCCATACGATCCACCATACCAAATTTTTTCGTGCCTCCAAAATCTGCCGCTTTGCCCTCCACGCGCCGACTTGCCGTGCGCACCTCGGGCATTCACGGCAAAGGCGTTTTTGCACTGCGCGATTTCGCAGAAGGCGAAACATTAATTGAGTACCTGGGTGAGGTGATTAGCTGGGATGAAGCGCAAATACGCCACCCGCACGACCCGGCCAATCCGAACCACACGTTTTTCTTTCATATTGATGACACGCGTGTGATCGATGGTCTGCACCGCGGCAACGCAGCCAAGTGGATCAACCATTCTTGCGACGGCAACTGCGAAGCCGACGAGGTACGCGGCCGCATCTTTATCAAAGCGCTGCGCAACATCCAGGCCGGCGAAGAGCTGACCTATGACTACGGCTTGGTGACCGACGAGCCGCTGACCCGCAAGCTGAAGGCTGAGTACCCCTGTTGGTGCGGAAGCAAACATTGTCGGGGCACGATGCTGGCCCCCAAGCGCGCCGCCTGGCGCAAGCGCTGAACAGCCATGGCAGGCGGCGCACGCGGTACGCAGGTCTTGCGCTGGCCTGCCGAAGCGGTCTGGGAGGCCGTGGCCCCGATGCTGCCGGGCTTTAGCATCGAGATCCTACCCACCCTGCCTTCGACCAATACCGCGCTCATGGAGCGTGCCCGTGCTGGGCGCGCAGAGCCCATAGCCCTGGTGGCAGAGCGACAAAGCGCGGGGCGAGGCCGCATGGGGCGCCAATGGCTGAGTGAGTCGCAGGATTCCGGCCCGATACCCCTGACGTTCTCCATTGGCCTGCCTTTGGTGCCGCAAGATTGGTCGGGCTTGTCACTGGCGGTGGGCTTGTCCGTGGCACAAAGTCTGCATCCGGCCATCCAGCTCAAGTGGCCTAATGACCTGTGGCTGCAAGAGCGAAAGCTCGGCGGCATCCTGATTGAGACGGCCAGCATGGGCCCGCTGCGTTACGCGGTGATCGGCATCGGTATCAATATCGGGCCGCGTGAAGCCGAGGGTTTGCGCACGCCACCGGCCTGGCTGCAAGAGTTACTTCCTGGTATCGATGCAGCGCAGGCTTTTGGTCTGATTGCGCCTGCGGTGGTGCAGGCCGTACTGGCTTTTGCCGAGCACGGCATGGGCCCCCTGCTCGGCGCCTACGATGCGCGTGATGCGCTGCGCGGGCGCGAAGTGCTATGCAGCGATGGCCTGAGCGGCATTGCGCGTGGTGTGGATGCGCAAGGCGCTTTGTTGTTGGGAACGACGCAAGGCGTGCAAAAAATTAGCAGCGCCGAAGTCAGTGTGCGCCCTGCCGCTGGCGCTCCGCCCGCCGCTTAGACGGAGGCCCGCCCGCTGCCTAAGTGGGAAGCAGGGCGGGTTTTGCCCGTCTATTTGCTGATAACGCGGACCATTTCCAGACATTTGTTGGAATAGCCCCATTCGTTGTCGTACCAGCTGACGATTTTGATGAAAGTACCGTCCAGCGCAATGCTGGCATCGGCATCAAAAATCGAGGTGCGTGGATCGCCCCGGAAATCGGTAGCCACCACTTTGTCTTCGGTGTAGCCCAGCACGCCTTTCAAAGCGCCTTGGCTTTGTACCTTCATTTCGGCGCAGATTTCGGCCATGGTGGCGGCATTATTGAGTTCGCAGGTCAGGTCCACTACCGACACATCGCTGGTGGGCACGCGAAAGGACATTCCGGTGAGTTTTTTGTTGAGTTCGGGAATCACCACGCCCACCGCCTTGGCCGCGCCGGTGCTCGATGGAATGATATTTTCCAAAATGCCACGTCCACCGCGCCAGTCTTTATTGCTCGGGCCGTCGACGGTTTTTTGCGTCGCAGTAGCGGCGTGCACCGTGGTCATCAAGCCGCGCTTGATACCCCATTTGTCATGCAGCACCTTTGCTACCGGAGCCAGGCAGTTGGTGGTGCACGAGGCATTGGAGACAATGGTCTGGCCGGAGTAGGTGGCGTGGTTTACGCCAAACACAAACATGGGCGTATCGTCTTTGCTGGGCGCTGACAAAAGGACTTTCTTAGCGCCCGCCGCCAGGTGCTTCTCAGCGGTGGGTTTATCCAGGAAGAGGCCGGTGGCTTCTATCACCACATCGGCGCCGACCGCGTCCCATTTGAGGTTGGCTGGATCACGCTCTTGCGTGAGGCGGATGGTTTTACCGTTGACGATGAGCGCACCGTCTTTGACCGACACTTCACCGGCAAAGCGGCCATGCACGCTGTCATAGCGGAGCATATAGGCTAGGTAGTCGGGCTCGAGCAAATCATTGATACCCACGATTTCGATGTCCGAGAAGTTTTGCACCGCAGCGCGAAACACCATGCGGCCGATGCGGCCAAATCCGTTGATACCTACTTTGATAGTCATTGCATTTCTCCAGAAAATAAAAGTTGTGTGCGTGCTCAGCGCTTGCGCTGCAAAGCGGATTGCACGGTGTCGGCCACGTTCTCAGGCGTGAAACCAAAGTGTTTAAACAGGGCAGGTGCCGGCGCCGATTCGCCGTAGGTGTCGATACCCACTACCGCAGCGCAGCCGTATTTCCACCAGCTGCCGCTAGAGCCCATCTCTACCGCGATGCGCGGCACACCATGGGGCAGGACGCTGGCTTTGTAGGCATCGCTTTGCAGGTCAAAGGTGGTGGTGCTGGGCATGGATACCACGCGCACCGCAATCTTGCGCGACGCCAATACCGCCTGTGCTTGCAGGGCGAGCTGCACTTCCGAGCCGGTGGCAATCAGTACCGCCTGGGTCTTCTTCTTGAGGCCTACTTCGGAGGGCTCGGCCAACACATAAGCGCCTTTGTTGATGGCATCCAAGCCGCAAGCATCCGGTGCGCTGGCCGATTCGGCTTTGGGTGCATAGCTGATGTTTTGGCGCGACAGCAACAAGGCGGTAGGCTTGTGGCGATTTTGCAGTGCCACCGTCCAGGCTACCGCGGTCTCTGCGGTATCGGCAGGGCGCCAAACGTCCAGGTTGGGAATCAGGCGCAAGGATGCAGCATGCTCGATGGACTGGTGCGTCGGTCCGTCTTCGCCCAGGCCGATGCTGTCGTGCGTGAACACATGGATCACGCGCTTTTTCATTAGAGCGGCCATGCGGATGGCATTGCGCGAATAGTCGCTAAAGGTGAGGAATGTACCGCCGTAGGGGATAAACCCGCCGTGCAGCGCAATGCCGTTCATGATGGCGGCCATGCCGAATTCGCGTACGCCGTAGTTGATGTGGCGCCCACCATGCATTTGCCCATTGGCATCCGCGCTTTGCACCAGTTGGCCTTGTGCATCGAAGCGCACGTTCGGGGTGGATTTGGTGTTGGTGAGGTTGGAGCCAGTCAAGTCTGCCGAGCCACCCAAGAGCTCGGGCAGGGCCGCAGTGAAATGCTCGAGTGCCAGTTGCGAGGCTTTGCGCGAGGCCACGGTTTCAGCTTTGTTGTGCGCCGCCAATACGGCGTCCACCGCTGTTTGTACAAAGCCTTTGGGCAGATCGCCCTTCATGCGGCGTACAAATTCTTTGGCCAGGTCCGGATGCGCAGCTTTGTAGGCGGCAAAGCGCGTATTCCATTCTTTTTCCCGCGAGCGTCCGGCTTCTTTGGCATCCCAGTCGGCATACACCGCTTTGGGCACCACGAAAGGTGGGTGTGCCCAGCCGATGGCTTCGCGGGTGAGCTTGATTTCGTCTGCGCCCAGTGGCTCTCCATGGGCTTTGGCGGTGTTCGCGCGGTTGGGGCTACCTTTGCCGATAGAGGTTTTGCAGACGATTAAAGTGGGTTTGTCTTTGCTAGCTTTGGCTTTCGCGATGGCATTGGATACCGCTTGTGCGTCATGGCCATCGACCTTGTCGATCACATTCCAGCCATAGGCGGTGAAGCGCTGCGCGGTGTTGTCTATAAACCAGGGCGTAACCTGCCCGTCGATAGAAATGCCGTTGTCGTCGTAAAGTGCAACCAGTTTTTTCAGCTTCCACGCGCCGGCCAGCGCGCAGGCTTCGTGGCTGATGCCTTCCATCATGCAGCCATCACCCAGAAACACATAGGTGTGGTGGTCCACGATGGCATGGCCTTCGCGGTTGAACTGCGCGGCCAGCAACTTTTCGGCTAGCGCCATGCCTACGGCATTGGTGATGCCCTGGCCCAGCGGGCCGGTAGTGGTTTCCACACCGGGAGTCACATCGACTTCGGGGTGGCCCGCAGTTTTACTGTGCAGCTGGCGAAAGTTTTTCAACTCTGCTATGGGCAGCTTGTAGCCGGTAAGGTGCAGCAAGGCATAAATCAGCATCGAGCCATGGCCGTTGGACAAAACAAAGCGGTCGCGGTTGGCCCAGTGCGGATTCAGCGGGTTGTGTTGCAAGTGCTGGCCCCACAGCGCGACAGCCATATCGGCCATGCCCATGGGTGCGCCGGGGTGACCGGAGTTGGCTTGTTGAACTGCGTCCATCGCAAGCGCGCGGATTGCGCTTGCCATTTGCTGGGTGTTGGCCATGGAAATACTCCGGGAGGGGCTGGGTGGGCGTTACGCCAAGTGCTGGCGCGAGAGGGCGCATTTTAGCGGTGCAGACGTCTTGCGTTAGCTTGGGATGAGCCCCTGTCGGATGAGGCCCGCCAGCAGAGCATATCTAGCGGCGTCTGCTCGCCGCGAGTTGGCATAAGTGCCGTATGGCCTCGCTTAAAACCTGCGGTGCCAGTGGTTTGGCTAATTGCATGTCTGCATTTTGGCCTTGGCTTCGTGACTCGTTTGTTTGCACGCGGGCAGACAAAATCATTATGCCAATTGCCGGGAAGCTTGCGCGCATGCGCTTTGAGATGGCATAGCCATCTTCAATGGGAAGGTTGATATCCAAAATTAATGCGTCTGCCATTGCTTGCTCCAGGGCCTCATCCAGTGCGGCCCCATCGGCCACACCGCGCACTACATAGCCTTCGTCCATCAGATGTTCTGTCATCGCCTCGCGTACCGCCTCGTTGTCTTCGACGATGATGACCTGACCCGGTGGTATGTATGCAGTCCGCATGGATTAAGGCATGGCGTCTGCGCTGTCGTCCAGGGCTTGCGGCGAAGCTTCCCCCGTATGTGCTGGCAAGCTAAAGCAGAACATGATGCGGCTTGCTTCTAGCGTCATGGAAATTTTGCTGCCCAAGCGCTCCGCCAGTTTTTGCGATAGCCACAGCCCCAGGCCGGTGCCCGAAACACTGCTCGCCCTTGGCGCGCGGTAATAGCGTTCAAATACCTTAGCTGGGTCCGGAAGGCCTGCCAGTCCCGCTTGGTTGATCACGGCAAACTGCAGCTGTGGCAAACCATCGCTTGTCTCCTGGCGGCCGACCTTAACGAGCACAGTCGTATCGGCTGGCGAGTACTTCAGTGCATTACTAACCAGGTTATTCAGAATGATCTGCAGGTAGGTAGCATCTGTGTTCAGTGTCAGAAGGGGGGTCGGTGATTCGTAGTGCAGTTGCAGCCGGTCATGCACCTTCCCGCTAATGTACGAGGCCTGTTCCACCACCTCCTGCAGTACGGCAGGAGCGTATACCAAAGCAGGACTGATTGCGATAGCACCGTCCTCGTAGCGCTCGGCCTCGCCGCAGTTGTCCAAAATGTGCACCATGCTGTTGACAGCGGCTTGCATCCGCGTTTCCCATACGCTTTTGCGCTCGCTGGAAACTTCGGCCTGCGTTAGCGCCTTGGTGCCGAGCTGCACTAAAGTCAATGGCGTCTTGAGCTCATGCACCAGCATGGTTAGGTATTGCTGTTGAGCGAAATGGATGCCGATTTGTTCGTGTAACTTGTGCGCGCTGGTAACGCGACGTCGGTTTGTGGCGGACTGCGCCCGATGCTGCCGCCACAGCAGCGTAAACATCAAGCACACCGATAACACCGGCCAATTCAAAGCGCGGGCATCGGGTGTATACCAAGGCGTTAAATGTGGGAAAAACACGCTGCTTAGCGCCATCAGATTGAAGGCGAGTAAGACCACAAAAGCCGCCGTGAGTAGCAAATTCAAGGTTCCGCGGCGCCAGCTGGTATGCGCCATCCATTGCCGGGCGCTCTCCCATAGAAAAATACCCAGTGCAACGAACATCAGAGCAAGCGCCAACATATTGAAGATGCCGCGCCGGGTTGCAAAGCATATAGCGACCATCAGCAAACTGCCTACCAGCAAGCGCGCTACCCACAGGCCTTGGCGCTGCTTGAATGCGCGCGTCGTCAACACCTGAGCGCATGCGTATATCGAAGTACAGGCCAAAGTGACGGTGATCGCAGCATTGAGGCTGATAAAGCTGGCGGCATCCTGGTCGAACCAGGAGAGGAGAAGACCGCTTGATTGCAGCTGAAAGAGGGCGGCAATGACGGCTAGAGCTGCCAGCGTGCGGTAGTGCAGATTACCGGTAAACGCGCGCTGCGCAATCGAGATGAGCAAGAGCATCAGCGAAAAGCTCAGGTGTACTGCGGTAATGCACCAATCGACAATAGCTTGGTGGGCGAGTTCACTTTGGTTGAGAACATCAAGCTCGAACCAGCGCAAACGCTCGCCGCGAATACTGACCCAAACTATCGCATCGTCGGACTTGGCGGTCCCACTGGGCAGAAGCAGTTTGCCGTCCCGAAAATCTTGCGCGCTCAATGCGGTCATGGCGCCAGGCGGACCGTTCTCGCCCGGGGCTTGAGCCACATCGGTGGCGGGCGCCAAACTTTGAACATAAACGGCTATATCCCCCACGCTGACCCGGCGTAAGGCCAAATAAAGCGCGTCCCCCTCGTTTTGGTGCACCCGCAGGCGCAGCCACAGAGTCCCAGTTTCATAGCCCCGACGGATCGTTGTTTGCGCGGGTGACCAAGCCGGGTCATCGGCAAGGGGTGGCGCAGCCTTATTGGTCGCGTCGTACCACTGCAGGCGCTCGGTCACTGCATTGGCATAGGCGCTGGCGGCGCTAAAAAGCAGCGCGCAAAGCAAGATGCGAATCAAAAAATTCATCGTGAGCTAGGGGTGGCGCTGCTGTGAGGCGGTGAAGCGCGATTCCAACGTTTTTTTAGTTTATGCGGGCTGAATGCGCAGATAGCGGGGCTGACTGTAGCGCCATTTATCGTGCAGCGCTCGCCAGGCAAGGCTTTGCCTTGGATACGCTTGGTGCGCTAAAGGCGCTGGGCCGCAGGGCGCGGGCCAGAAAATAACTGCACAATGGATGGTTTAACGCCCTGCTTAGCCACCATGAGTCTTTTGTTTTCTCCCTTTACGCTGACCGGCCCCGATGCCACACTGGTCTTGCCCAATCGCATTGTGGTTGCGCCGATGTGCCAATACGCTGCCGTGGACGGTCAGGCGACCGACTGGCACCTGATGCATTGGGGTAATTTGCTCAATAGCGGTGCGGCCATGTTCACGATCGAAGCGACGGCGGTCGTACCGGAGGGGCGTATCACCCCCGCCTGCCTGGGCCTCTGGGACGATGCGACAGAGGCGGCCTTGCGCGAGCGCTTACATCGCGCCCGCAAGTTGGCCCCGCAGACAGCGGTTTGCATTCAGTTGGCGCACGCCGGACGCAAAGCCTCTAGCGCGGTGCCTTGGGAGGGCGGGCAATTGCTGGGCGGCGCGCAAGGCGGCTGGCAAACTCTTGGCCCTTCTGCTTTGCCGCAATTGCCGCAAGAGGCGCCCCCACTGGAGATGGACCGCGCCGCGATGGACCGGGTGCGCGATGCCTTTGTGCGCGCCGCCCAGCGCGCCCAGGCCATGGGTGTCGATGCTATCGAGCTGCATAGTGCGCATGGTTATTTGATGCATGAATTTTTGTCACCGATTGCTAATCAACGTACCGATGCCTACGGCGGTAGCCTGGAAAATCGCATGCGTTTTCCCCTGGAAGTATTTAGTGCGGTGCGCAAAGCGTATAGCGGCGTGTTGGGTGTTCGCCTTTCAGCCTCCGATTGGATCGAAGGCGGCTGGGACTGCGCGCAAAGTACGGTGCTGGTGCAGCAATTGCAGGCCCTGGGCTGCAGTTTTATTCATGTGTCTAGCGGTGGCGTTTCACCGCAACAAAAGATTGCGCTCGGGCCCAATTACCAAGTGGGCTTTGCCTCCGAAATTCGTAAGGCCGTCGGCATGCCTACGGTGGCCGTCGGTTTGATTACCGAAGCGCAGCAGGCCGAGGCGATTTTGCAAGCCGGTGATGCTGACCTCATTGCTTTGGCACGCGCCTTTTTGTATCAGCCGCGTTGGGGCTGGCAGGCCGCTGCCGCCTTAGGTGGGCAGGTGCAAGCGCACCCAGCCTACTGGCGCTGCCTGCCGCGCGATGCACAGGCTGCCTTTGGCAAGGTGACGATTGGCGGACGCTGAGCACTTGCCAACACCGGTGCACGCCATGCTGTTGGCGGCCGGGCGCGGCGAGCGCATGCGTCCGCTGACTGACCACACCCCCAAACCTTTGTTGGAGGTTCGAGGCAAAGCCTTGGCCCAATGGCACCTCGATGCTTTGGCCCGCGCAGGCGTAGCGCGTACTGTGATCAACACCGCGTGGCTGGATACGCAGTTTGAGCCGCGCTTTGGCAGCGTGCAGGGTCCCACCGATGGCCCGCACAGCGTGGCCATGCAATTGCGCTATTCGCACGAAGGCCGCGACTTTGGCCATGCCCTGGAAACGGCTGGCGGCATTGTTCGTGCGCTGCCTTCGCTGTGCGAAGACTTGGCCGGTGATGCCATTTTCTGGGTGCTCGCGGGCGACGTTTTTGCACCCGGCTTTAGCTTTGATCCACAGGCAGTGAAGGTTTTTGCCGCAAGCGGCATGCTGGCCCATCTTTGGCTGGTGCCCAACCCCGCCCATAACGCCAAGGGGGATTTCGGCCTTGCTTCGCTAACCAATTGCACAGTGCCTGCGTTGGCGACTAACCCCTCGCCAGAGCGGCCTGGGCCTAGCTATACCTACAGCACCATCGGCTTGTACCGCGCCAGCTTGTTTGCCATGCCATGGTGTCCGATCGCCGCTGGAAACCCCTCAGGCCTAAAAGCGCCATTGGCGCCACTCTTGCGCGCTGCGATAGCGCAGGGCCGAGTCAGCGCGAGCCTGTATACCGGCCTGTGGGCCGACGTGGGCACGCCCGAGCGCCTGGCAGAGCTCCATTCCTTTCCCGACACAGATATGAATCACGTATGAACACCTCCAATTACCAAGAACGGCGCGCCCGCGTAGCGGCACAAATCGGCGCGCAAGGGATTGCATTGCTGCCCACGGCCCCGGAGCAGCCGCGCAACCGCGATGCCGATTTCCCCTACCGCTATGACAGTTACTTTCACTATCTGTGCGGCTTTGCTGAGCCGGGCGCATGGCTGGCGATCACGGGCGCAGGCAAGACTATTTTGTTTTGTCAGCCCAAAGATATGGAGCGCGAAATTTGGGATGGCTACCGCTTGGGGCCACAGGCAGCCCCGGCGGCGCTGGGGGTCGATGAGGCCTACTCCGTCACCGAGATGGACGCCCGCATTCCCTCCTTGTTAGACGGATGCGACGCGCTTTGGTACCCGTTTGCAACCCATGCGGGGCTGGATGCGCGCATGCAGCAATGGCTGCAGCCGCTGCGCGATCGGGTGCGCTTTGGTACTTTGTGTCCGGGTACGCAGCGCGACTTGTGCGCCGTGCTCGATGAGATGCGCTTGATCAAAGATGCGCACGAGCAGGGCATCATGCGCCGGGCCGGCCAGATCAGCGCAGGCGCGCACATCCGCGCTATGCAGACCAGCGCCCGCATGTTGCGCGCCGGCCAAGACGTACGTGAATACCATTTGGAAGCCGAATTGCTGCATGAGTTTCGCTTGCATGGTGCGCAATCACCCGCCTATACCTCTATCGTGGCAGCCGGAGCCAATGCCTGCGTCTTGCATTACCGGGCCGATACGGCGCCGGTGCGGGCTGGCGAACTGGTGCTTATCGATGCGGGCTGCGAACTCGATGGGTATGCCTCGGACATCACGCGCACTTTTCCTGCTGATGGTCGCTTCAGCGGACCGCAACGTACGCTTTACGAGCTGGTGCTGGCCGCACAGCAGGCCGCGGTTGACGCCACCCGTGCCGGCGCGCGGTTTACCGACCCCCATGACGCCAGCGTCGCGGTACTCTCGCAAGGCATGCTGGACGTGGGATTGCTCGATAAAGATAAAGTGGGAATGGTGCAAGACGTGATCGAGAAGCGTGCTTACTTTCAGTTCTATATGCACCGCACCGGTCATTGGCTGGGGCGCGATGTTCACGACTGCGGCAGCTACACCGAGCCATCTGAAATCGGTCAGAGCAGCACCCGCGTGGACGCATTAAGTGGACAGACCGTGGTGAATCGGCCTGCGCGGATTTTGCAGCCGGGCATGGTGCTCACCATCGAGCCGGGTATTTACGTGCGCCCCGCACCGGGTGTGCCCGAAAAATTCCACCACATCGGCATCCGCATTGAGGACGATGCCATCGTCACAGCACAAGCGTGCGAGTTGATCAGCCGCGGCGTTCCGGTTGCTCCTGACGACATTGAAGCCTTGATGCGGGCGTAGACGGTGAAGCCCATGGCGCTGCGCTTTTGGCCACTTGCGGCGTGTTTGCTGGCCACCAGGCTGTGCGCACAAGATGCGCCGCCCGCACCAAGCCCAACGCAAATTGATGCGACTCCCACTGCGGCAGCGGCTGAGCCCGCGCCTGCCAGCACTGTTGCGGTGGATACGGTCCTCAAGCCGGTGGAAATTCGAGCAAACCGGGAGTCCGAAACGCGGCGCTTATCTACCGCCGCTAAGACGGTGGTGGGCCGTGAAGAAATCGAGCGCTATGGCGATAGCTCCATGGGCGAGTTGCTAAAGCGCCTACCCGGCATTGTCAGCAGCGGGCGCCCCGGCCGTGGCGGGCCGCCTGCCATGCGCGGCATGGGTAATGGTTATACGCAAATCATGATCGATGGAGAGCGGGCCCCACGCGGGTTTTCGCTGGAAGACCTTTTGCCTGAGCAAGTCGAGCGCATTGAAATTATGCGTGCGCCCACCGCAGAAACCGGTGCGCGTGCCATTGCTGGAACGATCAACATCGTCACGCGCGGCGGCTACGTCAAATACCTGAACAACTTGAACCTTGGCGCCAGTGCGGAGAATGGCCACTTCAGCCCTGGTGGCTCGTGGTCGCGCAGCGACACCATAGATGGCATGGCCTATAGCCTGACCTTGTCTGCGGTGCATACCGAGCGCGCTAATGATGAATCCAAAACCACATTGACAGAAAGCCTAGCCCAAGCCAACACGCCAACGATCTTGCAAACCTCGCAGGAAGCCGTTCACGCCAAAAACCAGCGTGACATGCTGCACGCCAACGGGCGATTGCAATGGGGTGGAACGGGCAGCGAAAGTCTGGTGCTTATGCCCATGCTAATCATGACTCACAACCAAGGTCAGTCCTCCAGTACGCTAAGTCAGAGCGGTGGGGTGTTGCCTTATGCGCTGAGCGAAACGGGCAGTGACAGCCGCTTTAGCCTGGCGCGGCTTGGGGCGAATTGGAGCCGCCGCGTCGATGAGGGCGCGCGCCTTGTGGTCAACAGCAGTCTGGCGCGAAGCAACTGGAACAATGCTGTGGCCACACTGCAAAGTGGTGGCGCCAACGGCACCATTCCTTTATCGCAGGACGCCGTTCAAACAGACACCACCTGGAATAGCAGCGTCAAATACTCATTTGTGATCGTCGACAAGCACAGCTTGGTCAGCGGCGTAGAACTTGAACTCAACCAACGCGACCAAAGTGCAAGCGCATTGCAAAACGGGCAAAACCTGCTCAGTGATTTTGATAGCAATCTGAGCGCCAAGAGCCAACGCATGGCGCTTTATACGCAGGACGAATGGGACATCAACCCCCACTGGTCCGCGCATGCCGGCTTGCGCTGGGAAGGCATCGGTACCAGCGGCTCTACCGGCCTGGATGGTGCAAGGGTAAGCAACCGCAGTGATGTGCTAACGCCTTTGTTGCACGCGGTATGGCGGCCGGACCTGGCATCCAAAGACCAGGTGCGTATGAGTCTCACGCGTAGCTATCGCTCACCGGACTTGGGTCGTTTAATTGCAAGGCCAACGATCAACCCTTTCTTCCCCGATCGAGGTGCAAACAACGCCTTGCATCCAGACAGCGCAGGCAACCCGGATTTACAACCCGAATTGGCCTTGGGCTTGGACGCCGCCTACGAACACTACCTGTCTGGCGGCGGCCTGCTGAGTGCCAATGTGTTTGTGCGCCAGATCGACAACTTGATGCGCGCGCAAACTGCACTCGAAACCGTTCCATGGGCCGACGTTCAGCGCTGGGTTGCGCGCACGCAAAACATCGGTAGCGCGATAACGAGCGGCCTGGAATTGGAAGCCAAATTCCGCCTGCGTGAAATCTTCCCGCAAGCACCTGCACTGGACATGCGCGCCAATATGAGCCTGCTGCAGTCGCGCATCACATCGCTCAACGGCCCGAATAACCGGCTGGAGCAGCAACCCGACGGTACTTTGAATTTGGGCGCCGACTACCGCTTGAGCGGCTTGCCGCTGCGACTGAGCGGTAATGTCAACTGGACGCCCGGTTACACCACGCGTTTGTCCGATGCGCAGGAAGTATGGCAAGGGGATAAATGGGTGCTCGATGCCTCCGCGCTTTGGATATGGAGCCCGCGCGCGCAGCTTAGGGTTTCGGGCAGCAATGTGCTGGCGCGCGATTACCTGAGCGGCGGCATGCTCCTGTCCAGCAGGGGCGCTATGCCCACGCGGGATACGACGCAAAGCGCAGCGCCGTCTTATTTCAACCTTCAGGCCAAACTCGAGCTCAAGCTCTAAGACAGAGCGGTTGCCGGGCCCGAGGGCGGGCTGCGCAGCGATTGGGTAGTTGGGTGGTTCGGTGGTAAAGCCCCGATAGC
>CAMDHL010000006.1 GCA_945898105.1 Comamonas sp. lk
GTCGCCGCGCATGGGGAAGGGCGTGTCGGGAAGATTCAGGCTACTTCGGTAATCAATGGCTTCAGTCATACAGATCTCAGGTGCTGGCCGTTCGGGCCGTTATCGGGTGGGTTGCGCTACGCCTGAATGGCGGCTTTGGTGCGCGGTGATGGAGCAGGTGGCGCGGGGCAAGGTGCGCCGGAGTGCCCTGTCAAATTCGGGCGGCGAGCCAAGCGCGGGCATCGTCGCAGTCGCGCTGTATCCCTTGGGTCAGGGCGTCCAGGCCATCGTACTTGAGTTCGTCGTGTAGTTTGTGCAGCAGGTCCACGCTAATAATTTTACCGTAGCCCCCGTCTTCGCCCAGGCCAGCGGGCCAGTCCAGACAATGGGTTTCTAGCAGCACGCGCCCGCCATTGACGTCCTTGGGATCCAGTGACGGGCGCACGCCCAGGTTAGCCACCCCGGCAATGGGTTTTTCGCCCAGGCCATGCACCAGCACCACGAAGATGCCGCTGGCAGCGGGCTTCCAGCGTGGAAAGCGCAGGTTCAAGGTACGAAAACCCAGCGTACGCCCGAGTTTGCGGCCATGTACGATGTGCCCGGAAATGCGGTAGGGGCGGCCCAGCAGGCGCGCCGCCTGCGCCATATTGCCATCGGCCAGAGCAGCGCGGACCGCCGAACTAGAGACCCGCAGGCCATGCACCTCGTAGCTGTTCATGCGCGCCACGTCAAAGCCATGGGCCACTCCTGCGGCGTCCAGCATCGAGTAATCCCCGGCGCGTTGGGCACCGAAGCGAAAGTCGTCGCCGACCAACACATAGCGGGCGCCCAGGCCTTGGACCAACACTTTTTGCACAAAATCCTGCGGGCTTTGACCAGCTAGGGCGGCGTTAAAGGGCAGCACTACGGTTTGGTCTACGCCGCACTGGCCTAATTCCTGTAATTTATCGCGGAAAGTGCCCACCCGGCTGGGCGCAAGCTCCGGGCGTTGTAGGTGCAGGGCAAAGTAATCTCGCGGGTGCGGCTCGAAGGTCAGCACGCAGCTAGGAACGCCGCGCTGCTGGGCTTCGCTGCGAAGGAGGGCGAGCATCGCTTGGTGTCCCCGATGGACACCGTCAAAATTGCCAATGGTAAGGGCGCAGGCCGGAGCTAGGCCCGGGTGCTGGTAGCCGCGGAAAAATTGCATGAACTGGTATTTTTGTTACTGGCGGCGGCTCCCAGGTGGCTAGGGGCTTGGCCGTGGTGTCACTGAAACAGGGTATATTGTGACGCAGCCCCTCTCCAGCCTTAGGGCCATCAGCGGGGCCGCCCAGTGTGACGTGTTTTTCCCGGTGTCTTTGCTGATCTGGAGGAATTGCTTGAAAGTACTGAAGTTGTCGGCCCAGGGGCTTCCGCAGTCCTGGATTTCCCTCGAACAAGCGGTCGTCAATTACGCAGCAGGCGAGGTACGCTGGGAGTCCGGCGGCGAGATAGCCGTCTTTCGTGGCGGCCACAATGCCGTGACCGGCTTGCAGTCGGTAATCCGCGTTAACAGCATCATCGGCACCCGTGGCGTACCCAATATCAACCCATTTAACTTGCGCCCGGGCCTGACTAACAGCAAGCTGTTCTCGCGCGACCGCAATGTATGTGCCTACTGCGGCGGCCACTTCCATGAGTCGGACCTGACGCGCGAGCACATCATTCCCTTCGCCCAAAACGGCGTGGACAACTGGATGAATGTGGTCACAGCCTGCCGGCCCTGTAACCACCGCAAAAGCCACCGCACGCCCGAGCAGGCGCATATGCCATTGCTCTATGCGCCCTATGTGCCCAGCCTATGGGAAGACTTCATACTGCGCAACCGCCGCATCTTGGCCGACCAGATGGAGTTTTTAATGTCCCACGTTCCGCGCTCCTCACGGCTTTTGAGCTAACGCTAACCGGGCAATGGCGGCCAATGCCGCTGGTTTTGGCATCGCGCTTTGCCTGAAGCAGTACGGCGGGGCGAAAAATTGATTTAAAAATTGGTTACAGTTCACCCTAAAGGTTCGCACAATGCGGACTTGCAGGGGGAACCATGAGACATCCTATTAGGGCATCAGCCCGTGCGTCGACAACGGCGCCTATTTTTCGTATGACAGCGCTTGCATTGGCGGTGGCAGCCGTGTTGGTCGTATGGCCGGCCATCAGCTTTGCTGGCAATCAGGGGTCCGAGCAGGGCACTTCCAAGGCGCAAAAGTCACTGCCCGCGAATTTGGGTGACCCCAAGGTGAAGCCTGCAGCCCAATTGGCTCCCCTAGGTGAATGGGCGATGCCTTGGGACAAGCGGCTCGATGCACGTGAGTTTGCGCTAAGCGAGAAACTCGATGGGGTGCGCGCCCTATGGGACGGTAAAAAACTGCGATTTCGCAGCGGGCGCGAAATCGTAGCCCCGGCTTGGTTTCTGGCCGCTTTTCCCGCTGCGGCGCTAGATGGTGAACTCTGGATGGGCCGAGGTAGCTTTGACCGCCTTTCCGGAATAGTGCGCAAAGTCAAGCCCGTAGATGAGGAATGGCGCGAGGTTCGCTACATGGTGTTTGACGCCCCGCTAACCGGCCTGAACTTTAGCCAGCGTTACCAACGTGTGCAGGATTTGCTGTCCGGCAAAGAGGCGAAATGGTTATTGGTCGTCGCCCAGGCCAATGTGGCCACGGCGCAGGAAGTGCCTGAGCGACTGAAAAACGTGATGGCGCAAGGTGGCGAAGGCTTGGTTCTACACCATTGGGATGCACTGTGGCAGCCTGGACGTAGCAAACTGCTGCGCAAACTCAAGCCAGAGCCTGACGACGAAGCGCGCGTACTCGCCGTGGTGCCCGGGAAAGGCAAACTGAAGGGTCAAATGGGTGGACTTTTGCTCGAGACGCCGGATAAAAAGCGATTTACCCTGGGTACCGGCTTTAGCAATGCGGTCCGGCGTGCGCCGCCAGCGCTAGGTAGTTGGATCACTTACCGTTACCGTGACCGTACACCAAAAGGGATTCCGCGTTTTGCCAGTTTTTTGCGGGTCCGGCCCGAGGAGTAGCTGCAAGCCAGGACCCGAAGGCTTTGGCCATTACTTGAGGGGCCAGCAACTGGCCTTGCTTCCGGTACAGGCCACCCTCGCTTTTGCTGCCAGCATGAAATCAAATTAAGGGCCCTAGGAAGCGGCGCGCCGCATGGATAACTACCCCTTCCAGCTTTCGGGTGGACAAAAACAGCGCGTGATGATTGCCATCGCCCTGGCCGCCGAACCAGATCTGGTGATAGCCGATGAGCCCACCACCGCGCTGGACGTATCGGTAAAGGCCCAGATCCTCAATTTATTCAGTGATTTGCAAAAAGAATTGGGTGTGGCCTATTTGTTCATCACCTATATCTTGGGCATTGCGTAATTTCTGGCGCATGACATTGCCGTCATGAAAGACGGCAAGTTGGTGGGGTACGGCAGCGCAGAGCAGGTGCTAGCGCATCCGCAGCACAGCTATACCCAGGCCTCGCTGCGTTCGGTGCCCCGATTGGCCCGCCGTGCCTGAGGGCGTTCCTGCCAGTGGGCGCAGGCTAGCCCTGCTTGCCGCTAAAGTTCGTCTATGCAATTTCTGATCCCGTTCGCCCTCCCCCGGCGCATTTGCTGGTGGACCCTTTTCATTTCCTCCTGGTCGCTAACTGTCCAAGCACAGGAAACTGGCGCCGAGGCCGGGCCAAGCGCCGGCGCCAAGCTCGAGCGAGTGGAAATCACTGCCCGCCAAACGGACACCGAGTTACGCCGGCGCGCCAGTACCGCCAAACAGGTTTATGGACGAGAGGAGTTGGACAAATTCGGCGATACCAATGTGGCCGACGTGTTGCAGCGATTGCCCGGCGTCACTATGCAGGGCAATTCGCCGCGTTTGCGCGGATTAGGTGCGGGCTACACCTTGTTGATGATCAATGGCGATCCGGCGCCCCCGGGGTTTGCCCTCGATCAATTGGACCCTTCACAAGTTGAACGTATTGAAGTCAGTAAAGGGCCCAGTGCCAGCCAAAGTGCACAAGCGGTGGCGGGAAGTATCAACATCATTTTGAAGGAAGCACCCAAGCGGTCGCAACGCGACTTGCGCCTAAGCACCGCGTACCGCTTTGAAAAACCCACGGTCTCAGGTAGCTTCACCTTCGGCGAAAAATGGGGCGACATGTCACTCGCGCTGCCGATTTCCACCTTTCAGTGGCGCGGCCAGATCAACAGTGAAAGTGCACGGCAGGTCACGGGCACTGATGGCAATCCTGCTAGTGCTACCCAGCATGGCGACAACCGCTATCAAGGCCAGGGACTCAATATTGCGCCACTGCTGACCTGGCGTTTGAGCGAGGACGAAACCTTGACTTGGCAGTCCTTTGTGCAAAGTGGTGCCTGGAACAGCACTACACATTACGATAACCGGATTTTGTCCGGTTCGCCTGCTTTGGAGGGTGATAGCAGCAACCAGGGTGGCTGGGAATTTGCACGTACGCGTCTGCAATGGGTTAATAATTTTTCCGCTGATGCACGTATCGAAATTAAAGGCGGTATCCAGGCATCGCACGGAAGGTTTGATAACCAGAGTACGGGCGCGGGTACCCAGCAGCAACGTACCTTAGGTGATAACCGCGAGGCTTCTCTGACTCAGGCCGGCAACTACACGCGGCTGCTAAATGAGGCGCATAGCGTCGCGCTTGGTTGGGATCTGGAATGGCGCGAGCGGCAGGAGCAGCGCGATGCCACGTTGCAGGGGGCGGTCTGGTTGGCCGGTCTTAACGGTCAGGCTTTCGCAGCGCAGGTGCAAAAGACGGCCGTGTTTGTGCAGGATGAGTGGCAGATCACTCCGCAATGGTTCGCCACCCTTGGCGTGCGCAATGAAACCATCGATACCCGCAGTCAAGGCAGTAGTTTGGATCTAAGTAATAACAGCACGGTTTTTGCGCCGATGTTGCATGTAAGTTATAAATTCGATGCAGCGGGCAAAGACTTGGTGCGGGCTAGCCTTACGCGCAGTTACAAGGCGCCGGATATCAGCACGCTGTTAGCACGCCCCGCACCGAATAGTTTGTTTGCCGACCTCAGTCAAGCCAACACGGTGCTCGCGCCGGACAACATCGGCAATCCGGCACTGCGTCCCGAATTGGCTACCGGACTAGACATTGCCTATGAAAAATATCTGAGCCAAGGCGGATTGTTCAGTGTGGGTATTTTCTATCGGCAGATTAATGATCTGGTGCGCAGCGTTACATCACAGCAGCAGACAACGGATTACGCAACCGCGCCGCGCTGGGTTTCGCAAGCCGTCAATTTTTCATCCGGCAGGGCAGCGGGACTGGAGTTGGAACTCAAAGGTCGCGCCGGTGAATTGTTGCCTGCACTGTTTGACGCCAAGTTGCCATTGAACCTGCGCGGAGCGCTGAACTACTATCGCTCCGAAGTCGATTCCCTGCCTGGACCAGACAACCGCTTGGACGGGCAGCAGCCGTGGTCAGGCACCTGGGGCATGGACTACCGTTTGGGTATCGCGCCGATTACCGTCGGGGCAAACCTGGCCTTTACGCCCGATTACGTCACCCGCCAAAGCTTGACCCAGACACTCGATCAAGGGCGCAGCCGCAGCATCGACATGTTCGCTAGGTGGATCTACGCTGAGAATGTGTCGATGCGCCTGGCGTTAAGCAATATTGCACCGCTCGCCAATGAGTCTTTGACCAGCAGCGGCGCGAACCAGCAGGTCTATAGTGCGCGCCTGAGTCGCACCGGTATCAACTTCAGTGTGGAAATGAAGCTCTAGTGCCCTGGCACGCGCCAATGGCACTAAAAAGAGCCTGGCTGCTTATCCGCCCATACCCTGATGCCGCAACAGCGCGTCCATGCTGGGCTCGCGTCCACGAAAGGCTTTGAAGGATTCCATGGCCGGGCGGCTGCCGCCGGCTTCCAAAATCGTGTGCAGGTATTTTTTGCCGGTGGCAGGGTCCGGCGTGCCATCCGAATCGGCGCTTTCTTCAAACGCCGCATAGGCATCAGCACTTAGCACTTCGGCCCATTTGTAGCTGTAGTAGCCCGCAGCGTAACCACCCGCAAAAATATGGCTGAAGGTATGGACTGAGCGATTGAATTCAGGGCTAGGCAGCACCGCCACTTCGGCGCGTACGCTATGCAGCAATTCCATTAAATCCGCCGCCGGGTCGTGTGCGCTGTGCAGCAGCATGTCGAACAAAGCAAACTCTATTTGACGCATAGTTTGCATGCCGCTTTGGAAATTGCGCGCTGCCAACATTTTGTCAAACAAGGCGCGTGGAAGGGGCTCTCCGCTGTCCACATGGGCGGTCATATGGCGGATGACACTCCATTCCCAGCAGAAGTTTTCCATAAACTGGCTGGGTAGCTCCACTGCGTCCCATTCCACGCCGCTGATACCGGCTACATCGCGTTCGTTCACTTGCGTGAGTAAATGGTGCAGGCCATGGCCGCATTCGTGAAACAAGGTGATCACATCATCGTGCGTGAGCAAGGCTGGCCTCGCCACGCCATTGACCTCGTTACCCAATGCGAAATTGCACACCAGGTGCGCCACCGGCGTTTGCAATTTGCCGGTATCGGGCCGTAGCCAGCGTCCCAGCACGCCATCCATCCAGGCACCGCCGCGCTTGCCGCTACGGGCACTCGGGTCCAGGTAAAACTGCCCGATTAAAGTGCCCTGGCGTTCGATACGGAAAAACTTTACTTCCGGGTGCCATACCGGCGCAGTGTCGGCTCTGATGCTGACATCAAACAAAGTCTCGACGATTTTGAACAGACCGGCCAGCACTTTGGGAGCCGTGAAGTACTGCTTGACTTCTTGCTCGCTAAAGGCGTAGCGCGCCTCTTTGAGCTTCTCCCCGATATAAGGCCAGTCCCATGCCTGAGGGTCTCGCAGTTGTAAATGCTCTGCGGCAAAAACGCGCAGCTCGGCTACGTCTTTTTCAGCAAAGGGGCGCGCCTTTGTCGCGAGGTCGCGCAAAAAACGGATTACCGTGTCGGGCGCGTCCGCCATCTTCGGCGCAATCGACAGCGCGGCAAAGTTGGCAAAGCCCAGCAAAGCGGCTTCCTCTTGGCGCAGCGCCAGAATCTCTTGCATCACAGCACTATTGTCAAACTTGTGCATCTCAGGCGGCGCCTGAGTGGATGCGCGCGTAGCGTAGGCGCGGTACAAAGTCTGGCGAAGGCTGCTGCTGTGCGCAAACTGCATCACCGGCAGGTAGCAGGGCATTTTCAGCGTGAGTTTGAAGCCATCTAGCCCTTCAGCTTGGGCCGCTGCGCGGGCGGCTTCTAAAACATCAGCCGGAACGCCATCGACTTCTTGGCTACTGGCGTAATAGGCAAAGGCATCGGTAGCGTCTAAAGCGTTTTCACTGAACTTTTGGCCCCGCTCAGCCTGAAGCTCTTGGATCTGGGCAAAGCGTTCGCGCGCGGCGCCGCTTAGCTCTGCTCCGCCCAATACAAAGTTGCGAATTGCGTTTTTATGCGCCTGCTTTTGTTCTGCGTTAAGTGTCGCCAAATCCATGGCTTTGTATTTGGCATAGAGCTTTTCATCCGCGCCCAGCCGAGTGAAAAAATCGGTTACTTTGGGGAGGGCAGCGTTATAGGCAGCGCGCAGTGCCGGGCTATCGTTGACGCTATTGAGGTGACTGACCGCCCCCCAGGCCACGCCTAGATTCTCCACTGCCACATCTAAAGTGGCCGATAGCGCCAGCCATTGCGCGGGGAACTCCGGCCCTGTCACGGTATCGAGTGCCGTTTGCGCTTGCGCTAGCAAGGCCTCTATTGCAGGTTCTACATGCTCAGGCGCAATCGCGTCAAAACGCGGCAGGCCTTGGCTAGTTAGCAATGGGTTGTCATTCATACCAGGCGTTCCGCTGATTCGAGGGTGTTGACCAAAAGCATGGTGATCGTCATGGGGCCGACACCGCCGGGTACCGGCGTAATATGGCCTGCCACTTCGCGCACACCGGCGTAGTCCACATCGCCACACAGCTTGCCCTCGTCATTGCGGTTCATGCCTACGTCAATCACCACTGCGCCGGGCTTGACCATATCGGCCGTTAGTACATTGACTTTGCCCACTGCCGCCACTATGACATCGGCCTGCAGCGTCATGGCTTTGAGGTCTTTGGTCCCGCTATGGCAAATGGTGACAGTGGCATTTTTTTGCAGCAATAGCATGGCCATGGGTTTGCCCACGATGTTGCTACGGCCGATCACTACTGCGTGCTTACCGCGCAGGTCGTAATCTATGGATTCGAGCATCTTCATGCATCCATAAGGCGTGCAGGGCAGAAAGCCGGGCTGGCCTACCATCAAAGCACCGGCGCTGGCGATGTGAAAACCATCGACGTCTTTTTCAGGCGCAATGGCTTCAATGACTTTGTTGGCATCGATATGTTTGGGCACCGGCAGCTGCACCAGAATGCCGTGAATAGCCGGGTCTTTGTTTAGCGCATCAATGCGTGCCAGTAGAGCTGCTTCCGTCATGTCCGCCTCGTAGCGCTCCAACACTGAATGCAGACCTGCATCGGCGCAGGCCTTGACCTTATTACGCACATAGACCTGTGAGGCAGAGTTCTCGCCCACCAGTAAGACCGCCAGACCAGGCGTAATGCCACGCGCTTTAAGCGCATCGGCTCGGTGCATCACGTCGGCGCGTAATTGGGCAGACAGCGCATTGCCGTCGATGATTGAAGCGGTGTGAGGTGTTGACATAGCTTAGCTCTTAGAGAGTGGGAGTTAAAAAGAGTGTGGATTGCTGATAGCAATTAGAAGCTGCCAGTGCCGGCCCAAAGATGCGTCTGCGACACCGGCGCGCACAAATGCGACTCAGGTCTTTGGATTGGACTGGCCCAGGGCGATTTTGAGCAGGTCGGCCACGGTATTGGCGCTGAGCTTTTCCATGATGTTGGCGCGGTGCGCCTCCACCGTCTTGATACTGATGCCCAAGTCATCGGCAATTTGTTTATTGAGCCTGCCAGCCACAATGCGCTCCAGTACCTGCGACTCTCGCATGGTGAGCTTGGACAACAAGGAATCGCGGTTAGCGGCTAGTTGCGAATCGGCAAACGAGTCTTTAGCATGGTCCAGCATTTGTTCTACCAGCCTCACCAAATCTGCTTCGTTAAAAGGCTTTTGGATAAAGTCCATTGCGCCTTTTTTCATGGTGTCCACCGCCATGGGTACATCGCCGTGACCGGTTATAAACACGATCGGTAACGGAGAGCGAATCTCAATTAAGCGCGATTGCAGCTCGAGACCGGTCATGCCACCCATGCGAATATCCACCAGCAGACAGGCCACTTCGCGGGCATCGTAACGGCTTAAAAAGGATTCGGCAGAATCAAAGCAACGTACCCGATATCCTCTGCCCTCTAAGAGCCATTGCACCGAGTCCCGCACCGCCTCGTCGTCGTCGACAACATATACGGTGCCTTTTTTCGGGATCAAACTATTGGAAGATTCCTGCATTGAATTTCTTTCTTGATGCAAACTTCTTTTTTCTTGCGCCGTGCTAGCTCAAGGGTAGCCAGAAGGTGAATTTACAGCCGGAAACTGTGCCTTCATTGTAGAGGTTCTCCGCCGCTAATCGCCCGCGATGCGACTCCACGATGGAGCGGCACAGGCTCAAGCCGATGCCCATACCTTCCGCTTTGGTGGAAAAGAAAGCTTCGTAAAGGCGCGGCATCACGTCCGCCGCAATGCCTTTTCCGGTGTCCTGCACCGAAAACTCAACACTTTTTTTACCTTCGAAAATGCCACCTAGAACACGCAAGTCCACAATCCGTTCGGGGCTGGGACGTTGCGCTGCATCGACGGATTCAGCCGCGTTGCGCAACAGGTTCACCAGCACTTGCTCTATCAATATCCGGTCCACCATCAGGGGCGGCAAGCGTCCCGCGATATTGCAGTTCAGACGCACGTTAAAGCGACGAAGTTCGATTTCTGCCAGTTCCACCGCTTCGCTGACCATAGGCTCGACTTCGCAGAGGGTGCGATTGGGCTCACTGCGTTTTACAAAGCTGCGGATACGGTGAATGATCTGCCCAGCGCGTTGTGCCTGCTTGGCCGTTTTGTCCAAAGCGGTAAGCAACTCCTCTTGTGAAATCTGTTGATCTTTAATACGTGAGACCATGCCATTGCAATAGTTGTTGATGGCCGTCAGGGGTTGATTGAGTTCGTGGGCCACGCTGGAGGCCATTTCGCCCATGGTGATCATGCGACTGGCACTTTGCGCTCTTTCTGCCTGCGTCGCTGCCTGTTCTTCGGCCAAGCGGCGGCTACTGATGTCGGTCGCAATAACCATTTGGGCTAAGCGACCGTCCACCCATCCGAGATAACGAGTCCGTACTTCCAGCCATTTTCCGAGCGACCCAATAAAAATTTCCGCGCTTTCTGCATCCACATCCACCAGGCTACCCAGTGGAAAGCCGGCGAACAGGTCCACATCGTCGCCGCGTTCCTGGCTGGCACGGCCTTGGGGCACACCGGCCTCGGCGACCAGTTGCAAATGCCCACCCGCAGCGGTGCCAAACCACTGGCGGTAGAGCTTGTTGGCAAACACCAGCTCATCACTACCCAGCGGTGCCACAGAGATGGAGGCGTCAAGCGCTTCGAGCACAGTCGTAAAGCGCTGATGTGAGGCCGACAATTGCTCACGCACTCGGTTGGGTTCGGTAATGTCGGTCATGGAGGTGACCCAGCCAGTTTGCGTGCCGTTGGCGTCGATCAGCGGTGCCACATAAAGGCGCGCATCGAACAAACCGCTGTCGCGTCGCTTGACGCGTACCTGGACGCCGCCTTGACTGGTCTTGCCCGAGAGTTCCTGCCCGAGCAGCGCCGAGAGCTCTTCCCGGTCGCTTTCGGGCCAGTAGGGGAAGGGGGCGGTGCGCCCCACAAGTTCGGACTCGCTCCACCCAGTCATCATGCAAAACGCGGCATTTACATAGGTGATACGCCCCTGCAAATCCATCGCGCGCATGCCGGTCAACATGGAGTTTTCCATCGCCCGCCGAAAGTTGGTCTCTGACAGCAAGGCTTGCTGCGCCTGCAGGCGCTTGCGGCTGTGACGCCAATTGGCAATCAGCATCCAGGCTGTCATTACGCTCAAGGCGCTGACCAGCCAGAACAAGCCTGTGCCAATCACGCCCATGGAGGCACGGTAGGCCTCGGCACGCACCAGCAGGTCCGAGCCCACAGGCGAAACCGCCATGCTGTAGCTGCCCGGTTTGCGGGTCCAGGGAAGTATCTGGCTCACGGGCCGTTTTATGGGCAGCGCGACGCCGGCCAGCACCCCACCGTTAGCGTCCAACAAGGATATGCCGTAGCGCGCCGCAATTTCGTTGGGAATCCCGTAGCGGTATAGGCCGTCTACTGACAATTCGACCAAAATCACACCCGCCGACTGGCCTTTTGCTACCAAAGGTACGTAGAGCTGCAAGATGGGAGCAGAGGCCTCCGCCTTGGCTTGCAGCAGGTAGACCACCCGGCGCTGCGCAGCGGCCCAATTAAAGGCGTTGTCACCTTTGGCATCCAATGCAACCGCACTGTTCCCGTAAGCGGGATAACTCCAGTTCAAAGTCGCTCCGCCACTGGCGCGTAATCGCTTTTGCGGGTCCAGCCAGGCCGCACCGTGGACTTCCGGGTATTGCGTTAGAAGCGCTACGACTCTTAGCCGAAAGGCCCGGGCGTCCAGTTCCTGGTTGGACAACTCGCGCCCAAGTGCGCTGAACTGCTCCTGCCGTTCCAATAAGCGCAATCGCAGTTGTTGCTGGGTGTATTCCACATCCCGCCGGACGGCCTCCTGCTCGCGGTCGGCCTCCTCCATCTGCAGATAGAAAAGCGCAGAAACAATGGCCGCCATAAACAAGACCACCGCCGCCAGTGGGGCCAACATGGCCACGCGGTCTTGACGGTACGGGGAAAGTCGGCGCCACCAACGTCTTACGCGCTTTACCGTGGACAGTTCCGGTTCGGTTTGCAGCGAAAAAGTCTCAGCGTTGGCCATCCGACAAGTGTAGAGCCCGCTTAGCGATCTGATACTTCGGCTTAATATTTCATATTATAAAATTTAAAAGCATGATTTGAAATTTCGGTAAAGTTATGAGAGAATTCTCATCCTGTACGCTACAAGCATCACACCAGCTGGAGACGCCATGACAAGCACCGAAAAAAACAACGCCGCATCCCTACCGTTGGGTATCGGCGGTGACATCGATAAGCAGGAAACACGCGAGTGGATGGACGCCTTGTCTGCCGTCATCGAGGCCGAAGGCCCGGAGCGAGCGCACTTTCTGTTGGAGCAACTGCTCGAGCATGCCCGTCAGAAAAGCATTGACATGCCTTTCTCGGCCACCACCGGCTATGTCAATACCATCGAGCCTGACCACGAAGAACGTGCACCGGGTAATCTGGAAATCGAAGAGCGTCTGCGTGCTTACATGCGTTGGAACGCTATGGCCATGGTGGTGAAAGCCAACCGCCACGACCCGGCAGATGGCGGCGATCTGGGCGGTCATATTGGTTCGTTTGCCTCGCTGGCCAGTTTGTTTGGCGCGGGCTTTAACCATTTTTGGCACGCCGAGAGCGAGAACCACGGCGGCGACTGTTTGTTTATCCAAGGTCACGTTGCGCCCGGTGTTTATGCCCGCGCTTACCTAGAAGGGCGCCTGAGCGAAGAGCAGTTACTCAATTTCCGCCAGGAAGTCGATGGCAAGGGCTTATCCAGCTACCCGCACCCCAAACTGATGCCAGAGTTCTGGCAGTTTCCCACCGTGTCTATGGGCCTGGGCCCGCTGATGGCGATTTACCAGGCGCGTTTCTTGAAATATTTACATGCACGTGGCATTGCCAACACTGAAAACCGCAAAGTCTGGGTGTTTTGCGGCGACGGCGAGATGGACGAGGTCGAGTCCCTGGGCGCGATCGGTCTGGCCGCACGCGAGAAGCTGGACAACTTGATTTTTGTTATCAACTGTAATTTGCAACGCCTGGACGGCCCAGTGCGTGGCAACGGAAAGATCATTCAGGAACTTGAAGGTGAATTCCGTGGTTCTGGCTGGAATGTGATCAAGCTGATTTGGGGCAGTAGCTGGGACCCGTTGCTGGCGCGTGATAAAGAAGGCGCACTGCGCAAAGTGATGATGGACACCGTCGACGGCGACTACCAGGCCATGAAGGCCAATGACGGCGCTTATGTACGCAAACACTTCTTCGGTAAAGACCCGCGCACCGCCAAGATGGTGGAGCACATGAGCGACGAAGAAATTTTTGAACTGCGACGTGGTGGCCACGACTCCAAAAAAGTCTATGCTGCATACCACCAGGCGGTGAACCACAAAGGGCAGCCCACCGTACTACTTATTAAAACCGTTAAAGGTTTTGGTATGGGCAAAAGCGGTGAGGGTAAGAACAATGTGCACCAGACCAAGAAGCTGACGGACGAGGACATCAAGGCCTTCCGCGACCGCTTCAATATCCCGATTCCTGATAGCGAATTGGCCAAAATTCCGTTTTACAAACCGGCCGAAGACACACCCGAAATGCGTTATTTGCACGAGCGGCGCAAGGCCTTGGGAGGCTATCTGCCGCACCGCCGGGTTAAGGCTGATGAGCAATTTACCGTGCCATCGTTGGACACCTTTAAGGCGGTTATAGAGCCTACCGTGGAAGGCCGAGAGATTTCCACCACACAAGCCTATGTGCGCTTTCTGACCACGCTTTTGCGCGACAAAGCCATCGGCCCGCGTGTCGTGCCTATCTTGGTGGATGAGGCGCGCACTTTTGGCATGGAAGGTTTGTTCCGCCAGATCGGTATTTACAACCCGGACGGCCAGCTATACACCCCGGTTGATAAAGACCAGGTGATGTATTACAAAGAAGACAAGCAAGGCCAAATTCTGCAAGAAGGTATCAATGAGGCCGGTGGCATGAGCAGCTGGATTGCGGCAGCGACCAGCTACAGCACTAGCAATCGCATCATGATTCCGTTTTATGTCTATTACTCGATGTTCGGCTTCCAGCGCATAGGCGATCTGGCCTGGGCTGCTGGCGATATGCAGGCCCGCGGATTTTTGCTCGGCGGTACTTCGGGCCGCACCACCCTTAATGGTGAAGGCTTGCAGCACGAAGACGGGCACAGCCATATATTGGCCGGCACCATTCCCAATTGCTTGAGCTACGACCCCACGTTTGCGCATGAAGTTGCGGTCATCATGCACCACGGCCTTAAGCGCATGGTGGAGAAGCAGGACAATGTTTTTTACTACATCACATTGCTTAATGAAAACTACGCCATGCCGGGCCTGGCGGCGGGTACCGAAGCGCAAATCATTAAGGGTATGTATTTGTGTAAGCCCGGCGCCACCGAAACCAAGGCCAACAAAGGCGCGGCGCGTGTGCAGTTGCTGGGCTCGGGCACCATCTTGCGTGAGTCGATTGCAGCGCAAGCGTTGCTGGCGCAGGACTGGGGCGTGCAGGCTGATGTCTGGAGCTGCCCCAGCTTTAATGAACTGACGCGCGAAGGCCAAGACTGTGAGCGTTTCAATATGCTGCACCCGCTGGAAAAAGCGCGTGTGCCTTTCGTTAGCCAGCAGCTTGAAGGCCATAGGGGCCCGGTGGTTGCCGCTACTGACTACATGAAGGCCTATGCAGAGCAGATTCGGCCCTTCATTCCTAAAGGCCGCGCTTATAAAGTGTTGGGTACCGACGGTTTTGGCCGAAGCGACTTTCGCAGCAAGCTGCGTGAGCACTTCGAGGTAAATCGCCACTACGTCGTGCTTGCTGCGCTGAAAGCTTTGCAGGAAGAGGGCGCTGTGACGGCTGAAACCGTGGCGCAGGCGATTGCCAAGTACGCCATCAAAGCCGACAAGATCAACCCGCTGCACGCTTAAATTTCCTGGGAGACACACCATGGCAAATATTGAAATCCAGGTTCCGGATATTGGTGACTTTGACGAAGTCACCGTGATTGAGTTGTTGGTCAAAGTGGGCGACACCATTCAGGCTGAGCAAAGTTTGATCACCGTGGAAAGCGACAAGGCCTCGATGGAAATTCCATCGGCAGCCGCCGGCGTGGTTACCGCGATAAAAGTGGCTTTGGGCGACAAGGTCAAACAAGGCTCGCTGGTCGTGATGCTGGAGGTGGCCGAGGGTGCTGCAGCACCGGTGGCCTCTGCGCAAGTCATTGCGCCCGCAGCAGCACCCGCGCAGGTTGCGGCTGCTCCCGCCGCAGCTGAGACAAGCGCACCAGCTCCCGCGGCTCCCGCTACAACTGCTCCCGTGCTCGCTACATCGCTTACGGCAGCACCCGCGCACATGCCTGGCACCCCTGCGCCTGGCCTGCCGCATGCATCGCCCTCGGTGCGCAAATTTGCGCGCGAATTGGGCGTACCTATTGACGAAGTCAAAGGCAGCGGACCCAAAGGCCGCATCACCCAAGACGACGTGCAGGGTTTCACCAAAGCCGTGATGGGCGGCGCCACCCAGACCAAAGCACAGGCCGCCAAGGCACCCGCCTCCTACGGTGGCGACGGCGCGGCGCTAGGCCTCATTCCCTGGCCTAAAGTGGACTTTGCAAAGTTCGGCCCCATCGAACGCAAAGAAATGGGTCGCATCAAGAAAATCAGCGGCGCCAATTTGCTGCGCAATGCCATCATGATTCCGGCGGTCACCAACCACGATGACGCCGACATTACTGATCTGGAAGCCTTTCGCGTGCTGACTAACCTGGAAAACGAAAAGTCGGCAAAAGCTGGAATTAACGCAAGCGTTAAGGTCACCATGCTGGCTTTTCTGATCAAGGCTTGCGTATCGGCGCTGAAGAAGTTCCCTGACTTCAACAGCAGCCTGGACGGCGACGCGCTGGTCTATAAGAACTATTGGCACATTGGCTTTGCTGCCGACACGCCCAATGGCTTGATGGTGCCGGTGCTTAAAGACGCTGACCAAAAAGGCGTGCTACAAATCAGCCAGGAAATGGGCGAGCTGGCCAAGAAAGCCCGGGAAGGAAAACTCAGCCCGGCAGAAATGAGTGGCGCCACCTTCACCATCTCTAGCTTGGGCGGTATTGGTGGGCGCTATTTCACGCCCATCATCAACGCGCCTGAAGTCGCCATTTTGGGCGTGTGCAAGAGCCAGATGGAGCCGGTGTGGAATGGCAAAGAGTTTGTACCGCGTTTGATGTTGCCTTTGTCCTTGACCTGGGATCACCGCGTCATCGACGGCGCCTCTGCTGCGCGCTTTAATGCCTATCTGGGCCAAATCCTCGGCGACTTCCGTCGCGTGCTCCTTTAAAACTTTGCGGGACGACGTGCGGCTGAACGCCGCGTCGCCCCCAACCGATTGAGAACGACATGGCACACATTCAAATCCAGGTCCCTGACATTGGCGACTTTGACGAAGTTACCGTCATCGAAATACTGGTCAAACCCGGCGACACCATCACGTCCGAGCAAAGCTTGATTACCGTGGAGTCCGACAAAGCCTCTATGGAAATCCCCTCTAGCCACGGCGGCGTGGTGCAGGAACTCAAGGTGCAACTGGGTGACAAGGTGAAGCAGGGCTCGCTGGTGTTGGTGCTCGAAGGCGAGGGCGCTGCTTCTTCACCTGCTTCACCGGTTGCGGCATGTGGGCCTACTGCGATAGCGTCTGCCCCCACCGCGCCCGCTGCCTCCGTACCATCAAGCACATCCGCTGCGCCCGTTACTCCCGCCATTGCGAGCGAAGCGAAGCAATCCATGCCGGCGTCCAGCTACGCCGGCAAGATAGATATGGACTGTGATCTGCTGGTTTTAGGCGCAGGACCCGGCGGTTATTCTGCCGCGTTCCGCGCCGCAGACCTGGGCCTGAAAGTCATTTTGGTAGAACGCTACGCCAGCCTGGGCGGCGTGTGCTTGAACGTAGGTTGCATCCCGTCCAAAGCACTTTTGCATGTTGCCGCTGTCATGGACGAAGTCAGCCACATGGCCGACTTGGGCGTGGACTTTGGCGCGCCCGTCGTCAACATCGACAAGCTACGCGGCCACAAAGAAAAAGTAGTCGGCAAGCTTACCGGCGGCTTGGCGGCTATGGCCAAGATGCGCAAGGTCACCACCGTGCGCGGCTATGGTGCTTTTGTTGGCAGCCATCACCTAGAAGTTGAAGAAACCAGCGGTACCGCACAAGAAAAAACCGGTAACAAAAAAGTGATCGGTTTTAAAAACTGCATCATCGCCGCAGGCAGCCAGGCAGTGCGCCTGCCATTTATGCCTGAAGACCCACGCGTGGTGGACAGCACTGGTGCGCTAGAACTGAAAGAAGTTCCCAAGCGCATGCTGATATTGGGTGGCGGCATCATCGGCTTGGAAATGGGCACGGTTTACAGCACCCTGGGCGCGCGCTTGGACGTTGTGGAAATGATGGACGGACTGATGCAGGGCGCAGACCGCGATCTGGTCAAGGTCTGGCAAAAGATGAATGCTAAGCGCTTTGACAACATCATGCTCAACACCAAGACGGTGGGCGCGCGCGCTCTGCCCGAAGGCATTGAAGTCACGTTCGAAAGCGCAGCGCCAGAAGGCACGGCGCCTGCGCCCCAGGTTTATGACCTGGTCTTGCAAGCCGTAGGCCGTACGCCCAATGGCAAAAAGATCGCCGCCGACAAAGCCGGTGTCGCCGTCACTGATCGGGGCTTTATCAACGTGGATATTCAGATGCGCACCAATGTGCCGCACATCTTTGCCATTGGCGACATAGTGGGCCAGCCCATGTTGGCGCACAAAGCAGTGCACGAGGCGCATGTGGCCGCTGAAGTGATAGCCGGCGAACTGCAAGGCAACAAAGAACTAGCTGCTGCAGCCTTCAACGCCCGCGTCATCCCTAGCGTGGCTTACACCGACCCCGAAGTGGCCTGGGTGGGTCTCACCGAAGACCAGGCAAAGGCGCAAGGCATCAAGGTTAAAAAAGGCTTGTTCCCCTGGACTGCTTCGGGCCGCGCCATTGCGAACGGTCGCGACGAAGGCGTGACTAAACTACTGTTTGACGATTCACCCGAGGCCCACGGCCACGGCAAGATTCTGGGCGGCGGCATGGTCGGCACGCATGCGGGCGACATGATTGGCGAGATTGCACTCGCCATCGAGATGGGCGCTGATGCGGTAGACATCGGCAAGACCATCCATCCGCATCCGACGCTGGGCGAAAGCATAGGCATGGCGGCGGAGGTGGCGCATGGGTCTTGTACAGATTTGCCACCGGCGAGGAAGTGAGCTGGGCAATTTTGCTAGGTTGGAACGCGGCTTTGGTCGGCATTGGCCGAAGAGTTAGCAATTTCAAACGAACCTAATAGGCTGAAGTACAGCATTCGCTTCCCCAGACACCCTAAGTTTGTGCGGCCACGGGCGTTTCCCGATGGGTTAAGCCCGGCCGACCTGCCAAAAAGGCCAGCGAACGAGATACCTTCATTCAAGACCGTTGACGTACAGTCTTGTTCACCCCCGATTTTTAAAAATAATGAATTTATAAATAACAAATTTAAATTAATTATTTCTATTAAATAAATTTAAATTACAATTTAATTCATCAAAAAATTTCCGATGCCTCACGCCAATCCCCACATTTCCGACATTCCAAGCCCTGCGCCCGCTCGGACTCTTGTGGTGATATGGATGGTCTATGTGCTTGCGGTCGTTGCCGGACTCAGTTACCAAGAAGCGATGATCGGATGGTTGTGCCAAACGCTGCGTTAAAAATCAGGAACGCTTTCAGTGGCGAGGGTGCATTCAACGGCATTTTGCGACCCTATCAGGTGCGGGCCGACCGCTTCATGTTGGTCATGAATGTCTTCCTGACCGTGGTTTGTTTTGCCATTGCGCCTGTGCGGGAAACATGGCTCGCTGCCTTGCTTGTTGCCCTGCCCACGCTGGCAATGACCTTTTACATGATGCGCAATCACGGCGGGGACCTCATCACGCGCATCACCATGGCCTGCGCATTCATGGCCTACACAAGCTTGATTATTCACCAAAGCGGCGGAGCGATCGAAGGGCATTTTGCAGCCTTCGGGCTTATCGGCGTCCTCCTTTACTATCGCGACTGGCGTACCATTTTTGCAGCCACGGTGTTTATCTATTTGCAACACTTGGTGGCCGGTTATGCCCAGACCCTGGGAGTTCCGATCTACGTTTTTGATACGAACGCTTTTTGGTTCAAATTCGCCGTGCATGTGGCCTATTTCCTGCCCTTTGTTGGCATGATGGGCTACCTCTCGGTATGGCTGCGTCGTGACGGAGTGGAGCAGCTTCACACCATTGAGCGTTTGCGAGAAAACGAAATCGAATTGGTCCACGCCAAGGAACAAGCCGAAGCGGCCAACCGCCTCAAGAGCGAAATCCTGGCCAATATGAGTCATGAAATACGCACACCAATGAACGGCTTCCAGGGATTGCTGCAACTCATGGAGCGCGACACCAGTACTGCCGAGCAGCGGGAGTATTTGCAATTAGCCAAACAGTCGGGCGAACACTTGTTAGCGCTGATCGACAACATCTTAGATCTCTCCCGCATCGAAGCTGGCGCCATTGAGGTCGCCAGCGTGGTCACACCACTGCGCACTTTGGTGGAAAGCACCGTGGGGGCACTGGTGCCGCTGGCGCAAAAGAAAGGCTTGCATCTCAAGACTCATTTTGAGACCCAAACGCCTGAACAAATACTTACCGATGCAGTAATGCTCCGTCAAATATTGCTCAATCTGGTTGGCAACGCGATCAAATTTACCGACCACGGAGGCGTGGACGTTACCGTTACCACTCAAACTTTGCCAGACTCACGCATCTGCTTGCATTTGGCTGTGCGCGATACCGGCATTGGCTTTGATGCGGAAAAACTCGAAACTTTTTTCTCGCCGTTTGTCCAAGGAGACAATTCGTCCACCCGCCAACACGGTGGCAGCGGATTGGGCCTGGCGATCAGCCGCAAACTGGCGCGTTGCCTAGGCGGCGACATCCACGCGCGCAACCTTGCCGGGGGTGGAGCTGAGTTCTGCGTCGAAATCTTCTGTACTCTGGCGCCAGCGGCCACTGCGGTCCCCAACACTATCAAACCAGCAGCGCCGTTGCCGCATGGCCTGCGCATGCTGCTTGCCGAAGACCATCCCGTGAATCAAAAAGTTGTCTCCTTGATGCTGGGTCGCTTGGGACACACTGTGCGCATCGTGGGCGACGGACAACAAGCGCTCGACGCGTTAGCCAATGAGGACTTTGACCTTATTTTGCTGGACGTAATGATGCCGGTGATGGATGGGATTACTGCCTTGCAACAGATCCGCGTACGCCAGCTTCATGCCGGTAATGCACCAACGCCCGTCATGGTCCTCAGCGCCCACGCGATGCGGGGCGACCGCGAATTGATGATTAAAGCTGGCGCGGACGCCTATCTGCCAAAACCAATCGCGATCGATTCGCTGCGTGAGGAAATCTCGCGTCTATGTCGGGTGTAGCGGGTTCTATCGACGCTGTCTAATCAGCAAATAGGGCGGCGTGCACTTATGGTGATGGTCTCGCCAATGGCAAGGGACAAGGCTAAACCTTTACCAGGACTCTGTTGAAGACTAAAAAACGCTGCGATATCCTTCAAGGCGTTTAGACCAATAATCAGCGCTAAGTTGGTCTATCCGCACCCCTGTGCGCTCATTGGCGGCGTGAATGAATTTGCCTGACCCAATGTAAATCCCGACATGCGAGCTGGGTGAGCCTAAGGTGTTGAAGAACACCAAGTCTCCGGGGGATGCGGTTTCTGGGGCAATAGGCCGGGTCTTGTTGGCGATGTCAAAAGCACTGCCATGCAGTTCAAACCCCGCAGATTCTTTGTAAACAAAGCTCACTAAGCCAGAGCAGTCGAAGCCGGTATGCAATTTTTTCCCGCTGTACACATAGTTACGGTCCAGCATAGCCATGGCATGCATAACAACATCTTGTCGTTTCGATGATAAAGAAATTTGTTTTGCAATTGGTTGTGAAGTCAACTCGCTGGCTGGACGGGGCGTTGTCGAGCAGCCGACCAAGGCGGTCAACGCCAACCCATAAAGCAGGGTAGAAAACCGAGAAGGCATCATGTTCATATCTGGCATGTTGGGGGAAGAGTTATCAGCGGCAAGGCGTACAAGCAATCTGATGCAAGCCGAGTATGTTCCAGGCAGGAGGAAGGTCGTGTACCCGCGCCAATCGTTCAGCCCTAGTCATTTTGACTCGCATATTGCAATGTGCGCCAGCAACTAGCTGCGGCGACGGCGG